>JAHIUG010000048.1 GCA_018817245.1 Patescibacteria group bacterium
GCCAACTAATCACGAGTAGTTGTTAGTAAGAAGCCGGAATGCGGGGATGAATGGACGACGAGCAAAACGAGTTTGCGCGAAGCGAAATTAATAAATGGAAACCCCGGGTGAAGCGGAGCGGAACCCGGGGAGGATGTCATTCCATCTCTGCACCCCAAGGGCACATCGGATCTGCGCCTCTCATTCGTCATTGGCTTCGGTAAGCCTTGATCGCGAACTCCTCGTTCCTCTGATAGCCATTGTGGTCACTTCGTCACACATACGCCCTTATTCCGGCTAACGTCGGAAACGGCTCTCTCAACCAGTCGAACTCCGGTGCACAATAGGGGTTTTTTTCGGGCTCCTCTTAGGCCGTTATTTTTTTAATCGTTTTTCTTTGCCCCCACTTCATTTGACGAAACTGCCGAAAAATGGCAGAATTATAAGGATTTGAAGTTCGAATATCGTATACCGAATATTGTATTTGAAACTATTTATTTAAAAACTCTGTGTTTTTCGACATTCGACATTCGAAATTCGACATTCCAAAAATATGATTGATGAGGCCAGAACTGAATTTAATAAAGTGATTGAACATTTAGATTCAGAATTAAAGAATTTACACTCTGGGCGTGCGAATGCATCTATGGTTGAAGATTTGATGGTGCAAGCTTATGATTCAAGTATGGACATGAAGTCCGTGGCCTCCATAAGCGTGCCTGACGCAAGGACGATTCAAATCGAACCTTGGGATAAAAATTTGGTAAAAGAAATTGAAAAGGCTTTGTTGGCTTCCAGACTTGGTTTGGCCCCTAACATTTCAGGTACTGTTATCCGTTTGTCCATGCCTCCAATGACAGAGGAAAATCGCAAGGAGTTGGTTAAGGTCGTTAATCAAAAAGTCGAGCAAGCGCGAATTAGCGTTAGAAATGTTCGAGAAGGCACGCGCGATAAAATAAATGCGCAGGAAAAAGAAAAGAAAATTTCAGAAGATGATAAATTTCGTTTGCAGGAGCAGTTGGACAAAGTAGTATCGGAATATAATGAAAAGATTGAACAGATCGGTAAGACTAAAGAGCGAGAGATTCTGACAATTTAAGAATTACTATTTACTAATTTTAGAAGGTAGCTACCAACATTCATCATTCGTTATTTAACACATATGCCAATAAAACCAGAACAAAAAATGGATATCCTCGTCTCTTTGTGCAAACGACGAGGTTTTATTTTTCCTGGATCTGAAATTTACGGAGGTTTTGCAAATTCTTGGGATTACGGACCATATGGCGTTGAGTTGAAAAACAATATTCGTAACGCATGGTGGAAGCGGTTTGTTAACGGCCGAGATGATGTGGTTGGTGTTGATACGCCGATAATCATGAATCCAAAAGCCTGGGAAGCGTCTGGTCATATTGAAACCTTTTCTGATCCTTTAGTTGATTGCAAAAAGTGCAAAAGACGTTTTCGCGCAGATCATCTTTTAGAAGCGAAAAGCGCAAAACCAAAGTACGATAAGGAAAAACCAGCTGATTTAAAAGACATTGTTTGCCCGGATTGCGGCGGAAAATTAACAGAGCCGCGCATGTTTAATTTAATGTTTAAGACTTTTGTCGGCGTTACTGACGATAAAGCTTCGCTCGCCTATCTTAGACCGGAAACTGCAGGTGGAATGTTTGTGGCATGGAAAAATGTTAGAGATGTTGTACGCAAGCGTTTGCCCTTTGGAGTCGCGCAAGTTGGAAAAGCATTTCGAAATGAAATCACGCCCGGCAATTTCATCTTCCGCACTCGAGAGTTTGAGCAAATGGAAATTGAATATTTCGTAAAACCAGATCAGGCGGAGGAAGCGTTCGAAGTTTGGCTGAAGGAAATGAAAGCTTGGAACAAGGATGTTTTGGAAATTAAAGAGAAAAATCTTGTTTATCGCGAGATTCCAAAGAAAGATTTGGCTCATTATTCCGCGCGAACTGTTGATGTTGAATATATGTTCCCATTTGGGCAGGATGAATTGTACGGTCTTGCTAACAGAACAGATCACGATTTGTCGCGTCATCAAGAGGCAAGTGGTCAGGATTTAACTTGGCATGATCCGGAAACAGGCGAAAAGGTTTTGCCGTACGTTATTGAGCCGACATGGGGCTTGGATAGGACTATTCTTGCTGTTCTGGCCGAACATTTGGATATTGATGAAGCTCCGACCTCTAAAGAAAAAGACAAAGAACCGCGAACGGTTTTACGTTTTCCGGCTCACCTGGCTCCTGTTAAGGCAGCGATCCTTCCGTTACACAAAAAAGGAGAGCTTCCAAAAATAGCGCAAAAACTAACTCAGAAACTTCGCGAACGGGGGATTGTAGTGGAATACGATGAATCAGGTTCAATCGGCAAACGTTATCGACGACAAGATGAAATCGGAACGCCTTGGTGCTTTACCGTTGATCCGGAGTCTTTAAAAGATAAAAAGGTGACAATCCGCGATCGTGATGCAATGACTCAGGAAAGGATCGCGCTCGTTGATGTTCCGGAATGGATAAATGAAAAACTATCATGATGCAAAAAATTACACCGAGTAAATTAAAGAACGGAATGACAGCCATCTTGGTGCCTCAAAAGGGCGCGGTTTCGATGACGATTTTTGTAATGATCAAGGTCGGTTCACGATATGAAACGCGACAAATCAACGGTGCATCTCATTTTATTGAGCATCTCATGTTTAAGGGCACAAAACGTCGTCCATCAACAGAAATACTTACGAGAACAATCGATCGTTATGGCGCAGAGTACAACGCGTTTACCGGCAAAGATCTCACAGCGTATTACATAAAAATGGCAGCTGATAAAACAGAACTGGCAATAGATATGTTGCACGACATGCTGTTCAATTCGCTTTACGATACCAAGGAAATCGATCGCGAACGAGGGGTGATTGTTGAAGAAATTAACATGTATGAAGATAATCCGCGCATGCATCTTGAAGATTTGTTGGAGGGCGTGCTTTTTCCGAAATCCACATTGGGTTGGAACATCGCCGGGCCGCGTGATGTTATCCGCAAGATTACACGCGAACAATTGATAGCATATAGAGACGCGTATTATATTCCATCTCGAATGACCGTGGTTATCTCCGGTAAAATTGTTCCGGGAGCAATGGCAATGCTTCAAAAAACATTTGGCTCAGTTAAACTAAGAACTGAAAAAGCTGATTATGATTTTTCGCCGTTTTGTCAGCCAAAGAATTTGGAAGATGCCATTGCAATTCAAAAAAAGAACACAGAACAAACTCAGTTGGGACTGGCGTTTCACGGCTTGGATTTGCATCATGAGGATCTGGCGGCCGCAAATCTTTTAGCAACTATTTTAGGTGGTAGTATGTCTTCGCGCTTGTTTATTGAGATCCGCGAGCGCAGAGGATTGTGTTATTCGATAAGCGCAACGCATGATCCTCTGGAGGACACTGGCGCGTTTTCAATCACAGCCGGACTTGACAAAAGTCGTCTATCTGAGGCAGTCTCATCTATATTGGGGGAGTTAAAAAGGATTTCTCGCGCCCCTGTAACGAGCGAAGAGCTGCGCAGAGCAAAGGATCACATACGTGGACGCATAATGCTGGCATTTGAAAATTCTTCCGTACAAGCTGAATGGTATGGGCGTCAATGGACATTTCTGAACGATTTGAAAAATCCGGAGGAAAAAATGAAGCAGATCGAAAAGGTAAGAGTAAAAGACGTGCAACGCGTAGCCAAAGCTATTTTGAAGCCTGAGAAAATGGCAACCGCGGTCATAGGACCTTATTCTAAAAATGACATTGAAAGATTGATAAAAAGGAAAACAAAA
>JAHIUG010000049.1 GCA_018817245.1 Patescibacteria group bacterium
ATTTTTTGTCCTGAAAAATCGGGCTAATGAAGCTCCAACAAATCCATGACCGATAATTGCAATTTTTTGCATATTTATAGAGAATTCTACTAAAAGTGAATCCTATAACAAAATGACGTTTTTGAAAAGCCTTATTTATCAATCACCCGATCCAGCACCGCAAAGCTGCCATAGCCAAAATTTCTGAGAATTGGCGCTGAATTATGTCGCTCAATCTTCTTCACCAACGATAATGTAAATTCTGCGTATGGAAGAACGAATGTTGAAGCGCAGAATTTTGTCATTTTAAATTCCGGATGTCGCAGGCGTCGGCGCATTACCCAAGGATATCTCCAGATGTGCGGAAGATCATCCTGGCCTGCATAACCCTCTTGCACGCCCTCGCCAAATATATTGCCTACTATTTTAATAACTCCCCACGGTAATGCAAACAATGATCGCTTTGAAAGCTTCCAATATCCATGATCTCCGCCCAACAACGCTGCTGCGCACAGATTTAAACAAGTTGGGAGCGCAACTATTACGCGTTTGCGTGATACGCGGCACAACTCCTTAAACCCTTTATCAAAATCCGGTAGATGTTCTAAAACGTGCGATGAAATTACAGTATCAAAAGATTTATCTGCAAATGGTAATGATTCAGCATCTGCAACATCAAAACGCGCTAAATTAGAGATATTCTGATTCTCTGCTCGCTCACGTGCTTCTTTTATATTTGGCTCTGATAAATCAACACCTGTTGATGCTATGTTTTGTGCTGCTAAAAGCATGGAGATAACACCTTCACCGCATCCAGCATCTAAAATCGTACCTGGCAAAACCTCATCAAGCAGCAACTTATATTGTTTTCTGTGTGCATGACGTCGAATTGCAAATGGTGAGTTAAAACGCTTGTCCCAAATCTTGTCTGCATGATCTTTATAAAAATCCTTATTCTCAGTTTTTTTAGATAAGCCAGAATAAATCTCAGTTGTTTTACGAACTACAACTGACCAATCCAAAGAATTAACAGCATACTCTCTTGCAGCACTTGTTTTGTTTATTGAATTTGGATCTTCCAGCGCACTAAGTATCAAGCTAGCAAACTCCCTATATTTATCTTCGGACAATTCTAGCGGCGCATCATAATTACAGCTTTCCCAAGGAACGAGCTTTGCCAACCAACCGCGCTCTTCGTTTTTACCCAGCAATTCAATTAAACCCCCAACACGACTTGCAACTATCTTTTTTCCTAAAGACATCATTTCTGCACATGCAATACTAGTTGATTCTGCGGTTGATGGAAAAAGAACAATGTCAGAACGCACTGCAATTGGCGCAACTTGATCATTAGGTAAAGTCCCCATAAAAATACAAGCTTCATAAACGCCTAATTTTTTAGCACGCTCTTCAAGCTGTTCACGCATTCGACCGTCTCCAACCATAACTAATTTTGCATTTGGATATTTCTGCAAAATAAAAGGAAGCACAGATATTGCATAATGAATTCCGTTCTTTGGAACTAAACGGCGGATTGTTAAAAGTAAGGGTCCTACATTTTCCAGTCTCTGATCTTGAAGAGGTTGAATTGTGTTTGCATTAAATAAAGATGTATCAATACCATTTGGAACTACTTTAATCTTGGAATCATTAATATGACGAGCGCAAACATCTGCTAAATCCTGGCTTGTTGAAATCACGCTAGTGGCAAGATGCAAAGAAAGCCAGCGATATAACCTATGAGACTTGTCATAAATCCACGGAGTATTTGGATGATCCAATATTCCCATGCCATGCAATGTCACAAAAAACGGTTTGCGTTTTATAGCAGCAACAATGCCATTTAGCGCAGCTAGTTTATAGCTATAATGCGAATGAAACGTTTCTGTGTCTTTAGACTGCTTCCAAATTTCATAAATAATCTTAGGCGCACGCTTTAGCGACCAAAAAGTTCTAATAACCGGATATTTTATATCCTGCTCTGCTGACTTTAAATTTGTTACAAACAAAGTAATTTGGTGCCCTTGCTCACGCAGATGTTTTTGTAATTCAAACACATGTATCTCAGCACCTCCAATGTCTGGAAGATAGGTATCTGAAGTCATGAATATTTTCATAATAGAAGCCTAAACTAGCATAAACACCTTATTTTTCCAAGCTATAAAAAAACCACTGAAACTTACGCTCCAGTGGCTATGTTTGAGAGTTTTAGGGAAAGTTCACATGATCAATATCCGGCTCCACTACAATGAACTTGCAATCCCTACAAGCCACAAGTGATTTAACAGCCGAATTGTTTCGCATGAACAAGCATGAAGAGCACACCTGCCGAGGATCAAAGAACGTTTTGACTGGCTCTGTAAAAAGCCGCTCTACCTCATTGTTTGGGACTGTGCCCCATTGAGTGTGATCAAACCTTCGTTCAGACGCTGAGATTGCGCTGTCCGAAGATTCCTCTGCTAGAACTGTGATTGAATCACATGCGTAACAATAGGATCTTCCGTTCTCCTCATGACCTGTCGTGTCCCAAAAGACATTGTAGGTTTGAAGAAAGCATTGACCCTGATCCCAAAGTTCCACTGCTTCTTCTGCTGTGCCGTGGTATTTGAGCTGGTGAAAGAAACGTCCAACAGG
>JAHIUG010000050.1 GCA_018817245.1 Patescibacteria group bacterium
CCCTGTCATTTCGACCGTAGTGGAGAAATCTTTTAGAGAGATCTCTCCGCGTTGGTCGAGATGACAGGTTCGGATGAGATCTCTCCGCGTTGGTCGAGATGACAGGTTCGGATGAGATCTCTCCGCGTTGGTCGAGATGACAGGTTCGGATGAGATCTCTCCGCGTTGGTCGAGATGACAGGCGAAAAGATTGCTTCGTCACTCCGCTCCTTGCAATGACAGATTAGTTTCCTCCGTATCTTCTCTTTCAAATCAAATACGCCTCAAACATTTTATTTTATCTCGAAAAAACATCCGTAAGTATTTGGCACTCCAATCAAATATTCACTACAGAAAAAATCGGCTTGTTCGGGTGGCAATAATGTTGGCTGATATTTTAGAATGTTATAAGGAAATAAATAAAACTTTAGATTTCCTTCGCTAAAAACCGCACCAACTCCAAGTCCCTTATTAGTTTCTTTGCCGATTTGATCAAATATAAAATTTCCCAGTGAATAAAATATAGCTTTATCTTTATATATTTCCACCGGCTGAACAACATGAGGATGGTGACCGATAATCAAATCCGCCCCGCTATCAACCAAGGCATGAGCAATATCTTTTTGAATTTGAGATGGAAGCGCGTGATATTCATAACCCCAATGAATGTTTACCACTAAATAATCATTGATCTCTTTTAATTTTTTTATTAAATCGTAATATTGCGTTAAATCATCAGAATGAATTGTTATGTCGATTCCTAGAAAAACAATCTTTTTACCGTTGATTTCTTTTTCTATGTAACTATCGTTTACTGATGATTTGCCAAAATAATCTATTCCGCTTTTTGACAAATAATCCTCTGTATCAGTCATTCCTTTTGCCCTGCAGTCACCAGCGTGATTATTAGCAAGATTTACAATGTTTATTCCACTACCAGAAATGAGCTCAGTAATCTCAGGACTAAACTTAAAACTATAATCTTTTTCAACGCAATCACCACTCTCAGTGATCGGCCCCTCTAAATTCGCGGAAATAAAATCAACTCCCTTTAAAAAATTACCTTCCGGTCCCCTGATTTTTTCAAATGGATTCATTCCATTTTTCATAGAAGCTTCCACAGCCCTTGAGAACATCATATCTCCAAAACTAAGAACAGATATCTTTTTATCTATTTGTGGAGCTCCTTTTATAAAATGCGCAAAAACATAACTTGTAACATCATCCGAAAAATCATTTCCAGTAAATCCGGCAGAATTGATATTCTTATATGTCATGTTTTGCGCTCCTCGTAATTCCAAATACCTCAATAAAGTATATATGGATGCGGGGCTGTCGATTTCTCTGCTAAACACTCTGTCATAGTCAAAGCTGTTTATAACTGACACGCTCGTTTCATCATGAAACTGAGCGGATATTTTGTCTAAATGATGAGAAAAATCCACGCTAGAAATAACGACTGCATCTTTCGGCAAAATGTCATTCAAACGCTGTGCCAGATTTTCTGCCCTTTCCCGTGTTACGTTACGCTTTACAATAATCGGAACAATCTTGGTGTCAGGAAGATAATAATTTATAAAACCAACTAAAGCCGAGATGGAATGCTCTCGAGAAAAAGGATATTCATCATGAAAAGCAGTTTTTTCTTTAAGCAACTCGTCAATATATTTTTCCGCTGGATCCACAACGCCCCAAGGTGTTTTGTATGAATAATTTGATACTAAAATATCCCCTTTCCCAACATTAAAATGATTAGGTCCCACAATCACAATTACTTTTGGTTTTTGTTTTTTAAAAGCTGCAAAAAATTGGGCAATTTCATCTGCAACTAAAAGATGATGAGATACAATGCCGCCAGAAATTTTCTCCTCGGGAATCTCTTTTAAATTAACTTTGCTCAAATCACCATAAAAATATTCATCCATATGCATGGCAAGATGAAATTCTTTTGGCAATGACAGACTACTGATTGATGTTGCTTCGTAATTATCTGCCGGTCTTTCCATTAATACCCAACAAAAAAAGGCGCTTGCTGCTACAAACAATATGGATGCTAGCAACAAGAGCCATTTTCTCATTTTATTTTAGTAACGCACCTCCCCACTCAACAACTGTAAAGCCGCTTCTTTTGGGCGCATTAGGAATAAATTGCTCAGGAATCTCCATGTACTCATCAAGGCCACTTGCAGTCATCATTACTCTAATAAAGACCTTTGGCTCAACTGGACTGAATTCAACTGTAGCTAAATCACTAAATTGTCTTTGGCTTAAAAAGGAAATTCTGTAATAAAGTTTTTCATTAAGCCTTGATAACCAATACTCCTTAAAGTCATTTGTTTCTTTTTTATTTAGACCAAGCCTTGCAAGTTTCTCGTCAAAAAAAGAATCTAGATCTCCTTGCTTTACAACCCAACCCTTTTCTTGTGGCGGATAGTTTAAACCGATCCCCTCCCACAACAAAGAGTCATAATATTCTCCAGTATCAAGATTTTTTATTTCACTGTTAGGAGAAGCCTCTACACGCCAACCATCATTATATTCAGGATCAGTATGAGTTAATCCACCTCTTACATTAACTTCAATATTCAAACTCATCTTATCTTCAGGATAAAGATAAATAACTGGCTTGCACATTTCAGCTGCTATCGCGTATTTGCTGTTTGTGAATTGAATCAATCTTCCAATGGGATCTTTCCAAAATAAATACGGATTCAACTGAATGAACTCCTCATAGCTATATTTTTTCATTTCTCCTCCATCGGACGCATATCCTAAATGAGCATATGTATTTTCATCATTATACAAATCCTTAAGCCTTTTATCATTTGTATCTTTCAATCCATAAACCTTATCGCCATTAACAGTCTGCCCAACAACCTCCAAATCGCTCTCAGTCATATCCTCCGGTGCAACCTTTAAATACAGGCAATCACCACCACAAGTCATAACAGTGTAATCATATTCATCTTCATTTTTTTTGCCGTCAAAAAATGTAATATTTGGAACCCGACTCTCCCCATCCAAGAAAGGGGTAATAAAATCATAAGCAATAGCCGTGTGATCGGGTAGTTCAGCAACCACACACCCACTTTCTGACAAAAACACATCCCCAAGCACGCTGTGTACAAACAGCTTTTTCTCTAATGCAACGTCTACAAAGAGCCCACTCGGATAATTGTATTTCTTCAGTTTATACCAGCTGCCTGGGAAATTAATTTCTTCCGGAACGTCGTTAATTCCTACAATTCTAGCCTCAGTATCCTCACCATATCCTCCTTCTACATATTCTCTTATAATCACCCCCGAGCTCGAACGAAGAATGAAATAACTCACAGAAGAACCTCCCATAGTTGGCGTTAGCTCAAGATAAAAAGTTTTTCTCTTATATCTTGGATCATCATTTATAATCGTACCGGCCAAAAAGCATCTACTATATTCGCGACAAAGTTCTGTGGTCTCAATTAGATCATCTTCCCAATCAACATAAATTGTTTCCAGTTTTATCGAGTTATCCGATTCTGTTTCATCTTTATCTTCAATCAATTCATCAACTGATATTGCTGGTGGCTTGATCTGATCTACTCGATCCTGCAACTCTGATATTTTTATTTCATACCCATTTTCACTCTGTTCGATCTTATTTTCCTGCCAAAATAACGTAGCGAACACGGTAATTAAAATAACAACAAAAATTAAAAGAGCGGCACTAGTCGCCAGTATAATATTTTTTCTATTGTTATTTTGTGGAGTTTTGTTTGTACTTTTCTCTTCCACATTTTTTACTTCATTCTTCATATTTTTTTCTAACATTCAAAAAAAGATTTATATTTTGTATAAATCTTACTCCTAAATGGGAAATAAAGAAAATTCCCCCTTGTCATTGCGAGTGCAGCGCGACAATCTTTGTATATGTCATTTCGACTGAAGCGTAGCGGAATGAACCTGCCTGCCGGCAAGCAGGGAAATCTCGTTCGGATGAGATCTCTCCGCGTTGGTCGAGATGACAGGTAAAAAGATTGCTTCGTCACTCCGCTCCTCGCAATGACGGGCTAACTCCCGCCAAATCTCCGCTTTCGAAATGAATAAGCTTCTAATGCTTTATCAAGCTCTGCTTCATCAAAATCCGGCCAGTGTTTTTGACACCAATAAAATTCGCTGTACGCGCCCTCCCACAATAAGAAACCTGACATTCGCTCTTCTCCGGAAGTTCGCACAATCAAATCCGGATCCGGCATATCAGGCCAATACATTGCAGATTGAATCGCGACCTCATCAATTTGATCGGACGGAATACCGCTCTCCACCAGTTTTTTACATGCATCCACAATTTCCAATCGTCCGCCATAATTAAAACAAATGCAGAAAGTTGCACGAGTATTATCCTTTGTTTCTTCTTCAGCTTTTTCAA
>JAHIUG010000051.1 GCA_018817245.1 Patescibacteria group bacterium
AAAAACATTGATCAATAATCACATCAAGTAAAACAATCTTAACACCAACGAAAATTGCGTGATCGCGCACTTTTTGTTGGTTTTGAATTTTTTTATGCCAGCCTCAGAGATGTGATTGGTGCATTGATATTAGAATGCGGGGGAGTTTTCTTTTACAAAAGAGAACAATACAAATAAAATGACATGGATCCCCGATCAAGCCGGGGATGACAAAAAAGTATGCGTGTAATAACTGATTTTCATATTCACTCCAAATGGTCGCGGGCTTGCTCTAAGCAGCTTACGTTGCCGAACATAGCAAAAGCTTGTGAGAGCAAGGGTATTCAGCTAGTTGGAACGTCTGATGCATTTCATCCGGCGTGGAGAGATGATATCGGAACGCTGTTGCAAGAGACCGAACATGGAGCGTTTGAGCTGAAGGATGGCTCATCTCCAACAAAGTTTTTGTTAACTGTTGAGATTTCATCAATATACAAACGAGCGGATAAGACTCGACGCGTACATAATGTAATTCTTTTTTCGAATTTAAAAGCGCTGGATAGAATGACGAGCGCGTTAAATGAACGCGGATGCAATTTAAAAAGCGATGGTCGCCCGATTGTTGGGATTGATTCTGAAGAGTTGATGAAAATGACTTTGGATGCAGATCCTAACAATTTATTGATCCCAGCGCATGCATGGACGCCTTGGTTTGCTATTTTTGGTTCTAAATCGGGTTTTGATTCAATTGAAGAGTGTTTTGGTGAGATGAGTAAATATGTTTATGCAATTGAAACAGGATTGTCTTCTGATCCAAAAATGAATTGGCGACTGTCCGCACTTGATAATATTTTCCTAGTTTCAAATTCGGATGCGCATTCTCTAGATAAACTTGGACGCGAAGCTAATGTATTTGAAATGGAGCAACCTTCTTACAAGGAATTGCGTAGAATTATTGTTGAACATGACACAAAAAAATTTATTGAGACATTGGAATTTTTTCCTGAAGAAGGAAAGTATTTTGTTGATGGTCATCGCGATTGTAAGTTTTGGTGTGAACCAGAAAAAACAAAAAAATTAAAAGGGTTGTGTCCTAACTGTGGAAAACTTTTAACGATTGGTGTGTTGCATCGCGTATCTGATCTTGCAGATCGTAAACCAAATCCCGATAAACCAAAATCCGCAACATCATTTCGTTCCATAATTCCTTTGGCGGAAGTTGTTAGCAGTGTGTTTGGTGTTGGCACAAAATCAAAACGAGTTGAGCACGAGATTGAAAATTTAGTTTCTAATAATAGAACGGAGTTTGGAATTTTATTAGATCTGTCAGAAAAAGAATTACTACAGATCACGAGTTCAGAGATTGTTGCTGCAATAATTGCGATGCGAAAAGGAGATGTTGAATTAAAGCCAGGTTATGACGGTGAGTTTGGCGTTATAAAACCTCGTATTAATGTTGAGAAAATGGAACAAAATAACTTATTTTCTTAGCTTTTTGTAACAAAAAACGCTCTATTCCCTAGGGCAGAGCGTTTTTATAAAATATTGAAAGATGTCTTAACGCTTCTTTCTTTTAGTTGCTTTACGCTTGGCTGGCTTGCGCTTAGCAGCCTTCTTCTTAGCTGGCTTGCGCTTAGCTACTTTTTTCTTAGCAACTTTTTTAGCTGGCTTGCGCTTAGCTACTTTTTTCTTAGCTGGCTTTCTCTTTGCAACCTTCTTAGCTGGCTTGCGCTTAGCTGTTTTTTTCTTAGCTGGCATATTATCACCTCGCTTTCTTTTTAAGAATTTTTCGTGAATTGTTTTCGCTTCTTCACGATCACAAAAATTATAACACATTTTTTTATTGTTAAACAGTTTTATTCAAAAAAAATAATCAAAAAAGTTTTGTCAAGAGTAAAAACATGTTGTACGTAACACGTAACACGTAACACGTAACACGTAACACGTAACACGTAACACGTAACACGTAACACGTAACACGTAACACATCTTTTTTAGATGAAAAAATTATTTCTTTACTCAATTTTGGATTTACATCTGCTGACGCGACAGGCTAGACGCCTTAGATGATGCGTGCTATGGTTTCAGCGGAAATTACGCGCGGATGCGCCCATCCATGGTCGAGGAAAGTAGGTCATGCGCAAACGGTTTTCCGGAATTTAAAAAATTAAGTTAAAGAAAGCATGCCTGCTAAGTTATTCGTTGGAGGCATTCCTTATCAGACATCTGAAGAGGAGCTCCAACAACAGTTCTCTCAAGCTGGCGAAGTTCTATCTGTGTTCATCCCTATGGATCGAACAACACAACGACCGCGTGGATTCGCATTCGTTGAAATGGTAGACGACGCAGCTGCAGATAAAGCGATCGAATCTTTTGATGGATCCGATCTCGGTGGTCGCAAGATTATCGTCAACAAAGCACGTCCTATGGAAGAGCGACCTCGCTAATCTAAGGTAACGTAAAAATATAAAACACCCTTTCATCGGGGTGTTTTTTTGTACAGGGGGACTTAATATCGCAATGCAATATCACTATTGTTGGTTTCAAATTGCATTGTGGAAATTATATCAATTACTGTGGATCTGCTTTTCCACGGGAAAACATCTTTTATCCATAGTAGATGAGTCGTTGCCCCACCATAACGAACCTGCAAAACATAAATCGTTTCATTATCAATTTTTGTTTTTCCTTGATATCCGGATATCAGCCTTTCGCCAACAACATAAGACAACTGCTCCAAATCCATTAAAGACGACAATGCTTCTTCTTCGCGTCCAGCACTATAAGGCATAATTGAGAGCCAATAGGACTCTGTTTTGAATTTATTGTCTTTTGCAATTGTTAGCGTCTGATTATCGTTAGACTCAACTGAATTGCCGCTGGGAATTTTTAGCGAGATTCCCTGATCTAATGAGACGATATCAGACCAGCCCCATAAAACTCTAGTTGATGGAATTTCGAGAATCTCTGCTTCAGCCAACAAGTCGCGCTCCTTTTGAAGCGCCTTAATCAATTCCTGAGCTTTAGTAACTTCAATATTCGCGGTAATAAGCTTTTCGTTTGCTGATTCAATTGCTTGTTGATTTTCTTCACGCGACTTTTGAGCTTCCACTGTTATTGATTCAAGTTGATTGACGAGCACTTGGCGGTCCCTGTTCGCTTTAAAAAGAAAAAGACCTACTCCAAGGCCGGTTGCTATAGCTCCCAAAAGGATTCCCACCAGAATACTTATTGATTTTCGCATTGCCCAAAGTTTACATTAGCTGGGTAATATGGGGAAGGGGGTGGGGGTATTATTGACATAAACCGTAAAATAAGATAATATCTGCCGTGCCAACTGATACGGGCCCTTAGCTCAGCTGGTAGAGCGCCACGTTTGCAACGTGGATGTCATCGGTTCGAATCCGATAGGGTCCACCAA
>JAHIUG010000007.1 GCA_018817245.1 Patescibacteria group bacterium
AAAGATCTCTCCGTTACGCTACGGAACGCTGTCGGATGTCCCTACGCTTCAGTCGAGATGACAGGTGCTAAAGATCTCTCCGTTACGCTACGGAACGCTGTCGGATGTCCCTACGCTTCAGTCGAGATGACAGGTGCGTTACGTGCTTCGTGTTTCGTGTTTTTTGATTGCTTGGTCAATGATCGGTACTTTCTTTGAGCCGCGATGTTTTATTGCGACTTTGTAACGAGCCAGCTCGCGTTCAAGCGCAATTGCTGCTGCTGCGAACGATTCATCATCTGTGCGAACTGTTTCTTGCATGACTTTTTCCGCGCGTGCTTTTGCTTCCTCGATTATCGATAGATCCAGCTCTATACCGCGTTCTGCTGTATCTGCTAATACTCTAACACGATTGTCAGCACTTATCTCTATAAAACCTCCTGAGACAGCCACATCTTCCTCGGACTGTCCTTTTTTCAGATGTGCTACACCGGGGATCAAAGCTGCTACCAACGGGATGTGATTTGGAAGAATTGTAATCTCGCCTTGCCTTGTAGGAAGGGTGACTTGGTCAATTTCTTGACTGAATACTACGCGTTCAGGCGTAACAAGTTCGAATGTTAGTGACATAATTTTTTTGATAATAACGAAGCACGAATGACTAATTACGAATTATGGTAGTTATTTTCAGATCTCTTCCTTCATTCGTCATTCGGATTTGGTCATTGGTCATTTATTTAACCTCCTCAATTCCTCCCTTCATATAGAAGGCTTGCTCAGGCTTGTCGTCGTGTTTGCCTTCCAAGATTTCTTCAAACGCGCGCACCGTATCTTCTCGGCTTACGTATTTACCTGCATTGCCGGTGAAAACTTCAGCTACGAAAAAAGGTTGGGAAAGGAATTTTTGAATTTTGCGCGCTCTGGTTACCGCATTTTTGTCCTCTTCGCTTAGTTCATCCATACCGAGAATTGCGATAATGTCTTGCAAATCTTTGTAGCGTTGTAGAACTTGCTGTACACCGCGGGCGACTTTGTAATGTCTTTCCCCGACCACCAGCGGATCCAAAATTGTTGAAGATGAGTCAAGCGGATCGACGGCCGGATAAATTCCCAACTCAGCCAACGAACGAGTCAGCACCACTGTTGAGTCAAGGTGAGAGAAGGTTGTTGCTGGTGCCGGGTCTGTAAGGTCGTCAGCTGGCACATAAACGGCCTGTACTGAGGTGATTGATCCTTTTGTGGTGGATGTAATTCTTTCCTGAAGCATTCCCATTTCTGTGGCTAAAGTTGGCTGATATCCAACAGCTGACGGAATACGACCGAGGAGCGCTGAAACCTCTGAACCTGCTTGAGTAAATCGGAAAATGTTGTCTACGAAAAGCAGCACATCCTGATTTTGTTCATCTCGAAAATGTTCGGCCATTGTAAGTGCTGTTAAAGCAATGCGAGCTCTGGCTCCGGGCGGTTCGTTCATCTGTCCGAAAACAAGCGTAGTTTTGTCCAAAACTCCGGACTCTTTCATTTCACGATACAAGTCATTTCCTTCACGAGAGCGTTCCCCTACTCCGGCAAACACAGAAAATCCTCCGTGCTCAGTTGCAATGTTTCGAATCAGCTCCATGATAATAACTGTTTTTCCCACACCTGCTCCGCCAAACAAACCAACTTTTCCACCTTTTAAGAACGGACAAAACAAATCAATAACTTTGATGCCGGTTTCAAGAACTTCTGTTTTTGTTGACTGCTCGCTAAATTTTGGTGGTTCGCGGTGGATTGGATCCATTTTTTCAGCCTTAACATCTCCCAAGCCGTCAACCGGTCTTCCTGTAACATCAAACATACGACCAAGTGTGGAGTTGCCAACAGGGACGCTAATAGGTGCGCCAGTGTCTTTTACAGTCATGCCTCGTTTCAATCCATCTGTTGATGTCATGGCGATTGTACGCACATCTCCACCTCCAAGGTGACTTGAAACTTCAAGCACAAGCTTGTTTTCCGCTTCTTCAACTTGAAGAGCGCTGTATATTGCCGGTGGATCTCCATCAAATGTTACGTCCACTACCGGACCGATGACCTGTGTTATTTTTCCAATCATATGATTTCAGTTTGTAGTTTGTAGTGAGTAGTTTGTAGCTGGTGGTTTATATCTGTCATTTCGACCGGAGCGGAGAAATCCTTCTGAAAGATCTCTCCACGCTGGTCGAGATGACAGGCTTTTTATTCAATCGCCGCTTTACCAGCGCTGATTTCTGAGATTTCTCTGGTAATTCCGGCTTGTCTGGCTTGGTTATAGGTAAATGTCAGGTCGTTTAGCATATCAGATGCGCTGCTTGTCGCGCTTCGCATGGCCATCATTCTAGCAGCGTGTTCAGAAGCTGAAGTTTCCAAAAGCGCTTGATACAGTCTTGTTTCCAGTAAGCGCGGGAATAATTGGTTAAGTATTTCTTTTGGACTTGGTTCAAATATAATGTTTGTTTCTTCAGAAGGGTCTTTTTCAAATTCAACACCAAGTTTAATTTCATTTTCTGGAATAATTGGTAGAAGTTGAGCAATAGTTGGTATTTGAGATAAAGCGCTTCGATAATCTGTGAAAATCATGAATACGCGGTCAGCATCTCCGTGCACGAATTCTTTGTAGATCAAGTCGCTGATTGCTCTGGTGCGTTCGAATGAAGGAGCGTTTGAGATTGATTCAAATGCGGCCATAATCTCGTAGCCAGCTCGTTTTACGGATAATTCAGCGCGCTTTCCAACAGTTATCACTCGGATCTTTTTTTCGCTCCTCGACCTTAAAAACTCATGTGACTTTTTTAATACTTGTGAATTGAATCCACCACATAGCCCGCGATCTGATGATGCTATAACAGCAATTATGGATTCTGACTTAACGCGTCCAGCTAATAGTGGATGTGAATTGGGATCAATCTTTGTTCTTACACTTTCAACAATGTCAGCCGCAGTTCTTGCATAATCTCTTGATGCCAA
>JAHIUG010000052.1 GCA_018817245.1 Patescibacteria group bacterium
AACACGGCATTGGGGGATCTCACAGAAAAAGCATACCATTTCTGGTATGCTTTCATTATACGAACTTGGCGTATTCTAAACCTTTTTCCACCCCACTCTCTTGCCAATAATCAGTTAGCTTATTTCTAATTTCCTGACCGCGCATCCTTTGCTCAATCCATTTTTCCTGTGCTCCCATTTTCTTCCAATTATCTCTGGCTCTATTTACCGCTAATTCAGGATGTACAATTTCTTGCAATCTCTCATATCCAACCTTAGCTAACCATTGTTTAAAAGGTTCTGCTTTTTTTGAAGGGATGGATTGGATAATTCTAAAGACTCCTTCCACATTGGCGCAATTTACCTTTTGTGGACCACCTTTTGTTTCAATTATAAGGGGGGTGGCAATTTGCCCCCACCCTTCAGTGAGCCCGTCATCACGTCGCCTCATATCTTTGATGTAGCCTGAAGGATCTCTACTTTCAGTCAGGATTTCAATGATATCAACAATGGCAAAAAACCATTTTTCCTCTTCTTCTATCCATTTCCTACGCACAGGAAAATTTTCAAAAAGGATAATTGACTTATTTGTATTTTGATCTGACATATTCCTCTAAACTTACCCAATTTACCCCCTCCAGTCAATCAATCCCACACCCTCCACTCCCATATTTTAGCCTCTCCTCAATGTGACATTTAGACATGGATTCCAGCCTTCGCTGGAATGACAGAATGGATGAGATCTCTCCGCTACGGTCGAGATGACAGAAAGGGACGGTCGAGATGACAAATTAGAAAGATTGCCGCGCTCCGATGTCGCTCGCAATGACAGTTGGACATGGACCCCGAAAGCTTTCGGGGTGACAAAAGGGTGGCAGATGTGGATAAACCTTGACTTTTTTCGTAGTTTTTATATACTAATAGCGTCTATTGGTTCCATAAAACCGATAGGGTATTACATCCAAGGGTCATCCTCCACGCGGAGGGTGACTTTTTTTAATTCCTTCTCTATAACTCAATGTCCTACCCCAAACCACTTCTGGTAAGCGTAGTACGTCCGAGTATCCATCACTTCCAGTCCTTAACTCTTGCGAGACATTATTTCGTGAAGAAAAAATATAAACTTTCTTTTTACCATTCCTAAGATATCTAACTAACGCCAGAAAATCTGCATCGCCTGTAAAAAATACTGCGATATCATATTTTGTCATGTGGTGTATTGCATCTATGGTTAATTCCACATCCATATTCCCCTTCTCTTTTATCAGCTCCCCTTCCTCGCTAGCGATATTTATCCGTTTCAGTGGTTTCTTTCGTACAATATAACCTAGACCTTTGTTGAGATAAGTGAAAAATTTATGCTTACCATCTATGCTGTAATCTCTCGTACCGTCTGCTGGATAAGCTGTATAGTAAAATATTTTTATTTCAGAAGCTTCAAATTTTTCTTTTAGATAGGTCTTGAGCTTTTCATAATTAAAAAATTTTCCTTTGGCCTTTTGAGCTTCCCACAAATTCGAAGCATCAATAAACACATAAACAACTCGTGACACAGATAATTCCTCTTTTGCACGGCGTTTATTAAACATAATGTCATTCAAAATTACTGCTTTTGGGGCCTTTGGTCAATCCAATTTGATACCTCTACTCTGCGGATTTTGGCGCTCCTCGTAAAGCCCCGAATAGTTCGGGGCCACGGGGCAGGCCTCGATTTGTTTGGATGAGATCTCTCCGCTACGGTCGAGATGACAGATGGGGACGGTCGAGATGACAAATTAGAAAGATTGCCGCGCTCCGATGTCGCTCGCAATGACAGTTGGACATGGACCCCGAAAGCTTTCGGGGTGACAAAAGGGTGACAGATAGGGATAGTCGCAATGACGGATTTGCGGGATGGCAGATCTATGTGAGCATTTTTATCTATCCCCAATTCATTGACTTTTAATCATTTAACATGTTATATTAATCGTGGTGTTTGGAGGGTCCGCCCTGTCACGGCTTTCCAAGCTGTAACCAAGCACCATTAAAAAATACCGCTCTGCGGTGTTTTTTATTTAATCATTTTCAGGACTTCCGCTGTGCAAAATACGCCGACTATTTAAAGAATCAATTTTCCAATACGGTATAATGCTCCAAAAGAACCCTTGCCCGTCTTCAATCTGTTTAACAATGACTTTTACTCGCGTACTATCCAAAACCGCGATAAATTCATAATATGAAACTGGTTTGAGAATTGTGTCGGTACGGCTGTGTATGCGTATTCGCTCAAAATGTTTAGTTTCCCAAATTCCCTGGACAGTTCGGGACCAAAAGAGCACTTGTGGTGCGAGGGTAAGTAATTTAAGTCGTACGTACTGCTCGGAACGCGCACGAGCCACCTTGTCCGACTTAAATTTAAGATGTTTTAATCCGGATGAGTTGAATGCGACTTTCTCTCCAAAGTAAGGACAATGAATTTCACCAATGGTTTCATAAAACTCCTCGGCATCAGTCCGAACTCTTTCAAAATCCTGATCATCTTTAAAATTAAATTTGCCCATAATCATTCATTGCTATAATAAATTACCTTTCATCTTGGTTTTGGTCAATCCAATTTAATATTCAAAAATCAGGGTTTTGGGGTTGGGGGGGGTTGGGTTAAAAGATTGTTGCGCCTGCCTACCGGCAGGTGGATTTGTTGACAGTATAAAAGATTGCCGCGCTGCGCTCGCAATGACGGGATAAAAAGATTGCCGCGTCGTTTCGCTCCTCGCAATGACGGAAGGACTACAATTAAAATATTATTCCAATTCCTTTTTTTCCGCTTTACCTTTTATTCGCTTCTTTGCTTTTCCAATACCATCCGCAGTGGGAAGTTCTTCAGGCATGGTGCCACCAAGCTCATCAATCGTTTTCCTAACCTTTTGACCAACATAATAATGCAAAATATTGGCTTGATTTTCATCTTCTACAGGATCACGTCTTAATTTGGCATCGGTTTGTGTGGCGCGAAATAAATTAGCGGCCATTTCTTCACTACCCATATGATCAAGAATTTTTTGTGATTTTTCTAATTTTTTTATTTAATGGATTTCCCGTGCATCAAGTCCGCCGTAAAGCCCTTTATATCCAAAATTTTGAAACTTCCCAAATTTCTTAACTCCGGCATCACCAGCCGCTTCAGCTAATGAAGTGTTATGCTTTTTAATCTCATCTCTCAAATATACTCTTGCTTGATCCTCAACCAATTGATCTGTTTTTTCTTGTCTACTTGTTTGAATAGCAAAATAAGTCTGACCCAATGCAACGATTTCCTTGCTAGGATCTGAATTCTGAATTATCAAATAACAGGCATAACGAGATAAATGGATTGTATCGATAGATCTTTCTGCTCCAGAGCCGATGCTAACCATATCGTTGACTTCAACAAAATGGTTGTGGATATCTTGCTGGCTGTTTTTACAAGCTTCTTTTGCTTTATCAATAACATTTAAAAAATTTCGATAATCAGCATAGTCCAAAGCTCGACACAATTCACGAGCTGACCAGTGTTCATTGTTATATTCATCTGTTCTTTTTATTTCCTCGAAAACATTTGAATTTAGCATATTATTGTTTAAACTTACCCAATTTTCGGAGTTTGGTCAATCCAATTTGATACCTCTGCTCCGCGGATTTGGGCGCTCATACATCGGGCGGACGCATGGGTCCGCCCATATGTTTGATTGGGCAATTCGTGAATTGCCCAATCTACAATCGGGCGCGATAAATCACGCCCCTACATCTTTTAACGAGGATGCCAAAAATATACTCGCAATGACGGAAAGGATGAAATTTATTCCAGCTCAAACGTCACCGTAACATTTTTATGAATTGTGGTGCTGCCCGGTTCAAGTTCTGATCCGCCGCCTCCAAATCCGCCGTACGCGATACCGTAATCCGCTGATCCGGATCCTTCGGTCACCGTAATTATTCTCCCCAATTTTCTCTCTCCCACCATAGCAATCTCCTGTGCTTTGATTCTTGCATTGGCAATGGCTTCTTTGAGTAATCTGACTTCGGCTTCACGCATATCATCAATACTAAAACTCGGGCCCCAGACCTCTGTGGCTCCGCTGCCGGTCAAGAGATTTGCCAATTCATTGGTTTTTTTCAAGTCTTTCAGCTTGATGGAAATGGAATTGTTGACTTTCCATTGGCCGGGTCTGCTCTTTTGCCGCCTTTCAACTTCATCGTAATAAGATTCCTCCTGAAGATATACGCTGATATTTTGAGTTTTTATATCACTTGCTTCAATGCCGAATTTTTTTACGGCATCAACCAGCTCGTTTATTTTATTATTGACCTCGGTTACGGCCGCATCTTTATTATCTTTAATGGACCATACTCCCGCTGAAAATTCCGCGGCCTGACTCAGTAGCTGAGTTTTGGCCTCTCCGGTTACGCTCACGGACGAAGTGTTTTTGAATTCCAGCTTGCCCCAGTCAACAGTTTTCCAGGGGATAAAATAAGTGCCGGCTAAAACGAGCGAACCCGCGATTACTGAAAAAAGAAAAATATACAGGATGTTTTTCATAAAAAATTAAAAAGTATTAGTCCTCGACAAAATGTAAATTATATTATAGTATTTCGGGGCGTTTATGAAAAGTGACGGGCTATAGCGCCCGCCTTTCGGCCCGCCGCGCAACCATTCGGTTCTGTGGCACCAGCAATCTCGGCGGGCGGGCAGTTGGTAACGCGTCCCGACGAGATGTCGGGAAGGCCGCGTCTATACAATTACATATCAGGGTCGGGCTATAGCGCAGTTGGTAGCGCGCTTCGTTCGGGACGAAGAGGCCGCGAGTTCGAGTCTCGCTAGCCCGACTCTGATATGAAGTAAAAAGTTCGAGTGAAAAGACCGCCGAATGGCAGTCTTTTTTCATTTCCACGGATACGGGCGCTCGTATGTCGAACGTATCTTTCAATTTTTTTATATGGGTAATTCAAACCAAAACGTGCTCCCCTTGCCTTCTTGACTCGTAAATCCTATATTCCCGCCATGCGCCTCCACCACAGCTTTAGCAATAAACAATCCCAAGCCTGACGCGTCCGTCTTCATTTTGGAAGCATTGGATGCCCGGTAGAAACGTTCGAAAATATGCGCTTGATCTGATTTTGGTATGCCGATACCCGTGTCCTTGATTTCAAAACGCACCTTGTTCCTAAGCTTTGAAAGAACGATCTCAATACCGCCTTTTTCTTTGGTATATGAAACCGCATTATCAATCAATTTGTGTAACACGCCGCGGATACGCGTTGGATCAAATTCGGTTAAAGGCAAAGGCTTGGTCGGAAGTGTGATCGAGTGTTTAATTTTCCTTCTCTCGCACCAAGGCAGGACCTCAGCACAAACCGATCCCAAAACATCTTGCAAAGATGCTTTTTCTTTTTCCAAACGCATCTTCCCTTCCTCGATTTCCATGGCTGTCGTTAAATCGCCGATCCGAGTGATAATTTCTTTTGTGGCATCATAAGACAAACGCAGCACTTCTTCTTGACCTTTTGCCACATCACCCATCTCTTTACCAAGTATGGCTTCCAAGTTCCAACTAATGGCACTCAACGGCGTGCGTAACTGATGTGACACAACCGTAATGAATTTGGTTTTCAGGAGATCGAGTTCATGTTGCTTCTCTTGAATTTGTTTTTTATCGGATATGTCCCTGGAAACTACCAGGATATTTTTTACTTTACCTTGCGCGTCGCGAACAGGCGAAAATGTCATCTCGCACCAGTCGCGATTAGCAACTCCTTTAATTTTTTTATCTTTGACGTGTTCAACCTCAAATGTGGTGATTTTACCGCTCAGGGCATTTTTTAACGCTGCTTTTATTGCGGGCAGATGTTTCTTTTCAATGGTCGCCAGATAATTCCAACCGACAGTTTCTTTGTTGGATTTAAATCCATGTTCCCGCAAACCGCCTTTGCTTAAATGTAACAGCCTGCCCTTTGGATCGAGCAGTTTGATACAATCCGGCGAAGATTCAATCAATGTGGTATTTTGCGTCTCAGCTTCTTTGATGCGCGAGATATATTTTTCGATACTATCGGCCATTGAATCTATACCTCTGCCAACTTTTCCTATCTCATCCCTGGCAATTGTATTTGTCCTGAATCCCAGATCTCCTGCGCCGATTTTTCTAAGCACATCAAGATTGGAATCTATTCTCCGATAAATTCTAACCCCATATAATAATCCAATCAGCGCGGCTAACATGGCGGTCAGTATGGAAAAAATGATTATCTGTTTTTCCAGCGCTAAAAATCCGACGAGAACCTCTGATTCATCAATTTCAGTTAAAAGTAACCACCACTGATTGTCCGGACACATGGACGCGCCATAGACACTGACACCCCGATAATCAAGATATTGCCCGGTAATTTCTTCTCCTTTTTCATGACAAAGTCTGACGGCTTGAGTATCAACTATTTGATTCAAAACCGCGTTCTCGACAAACCGAGACCGAGTGACCATTAGCTTATCTTGATTTACAAGATAAATCTCAAGGCTTTGCCCGCGACCTTTAAAACCGGATTTTGCTCCCAGCTCAATCTGTCGTTGTCCGGATAAAACATCATCAAGACCTCTTAATCCAACATGAGTAACCAATATGCCCAGCGTCTTAGAACCATCCGGTGAAAATAAAGGAGCGCTCACATGAAACATGGGATCAGGCGAATGCCCAACTTCATCTTCACTTATTATCTGCCCAACGAAGGCTTGGCCGGATTCCGCGTTAATGGCTTGTGTGAATTCATGCTCCCTGTCCAAATCCTCTGTTGATGGCTCTGTGTGTCCTGTTCTTTTAGGATTTGTTGATACGACAACAGTACCGGAAGTATCTAAAATGTCAGTGGTAATAATAGCCGAATCTAACGGATGTTTTTTTGTGAGAATATATTCTCCCAATTGCGCGGCCTTTATTTTTCCTTGAGATTCACCATCAGTATCAGCCGGTAAATCTAAAATACTTTCAAACTCGCTTCTTATATATCCGTCCGAAGACCAGTCCGCGGTTCTGTCTTTCCTTTGTTCAAAATAAGTTAAAATATGACCTTCGGCCAATTCCGCTTCTAAAGTTAGAGATTGTTTAATTTGATTTACCGCCTGCTCCTGAACACCGTTCAATGTATAAAAAGATAACGAAAAAATCGGAACAAACGTAATCAAACCGAAAATTAAAATGAATTTCCACTTAATGCTCATGGGGAAGATTTTTTATGTCTACTATTATAACACCTTTTTCAACCCCCGCTCCACGGATATGGGCGTTCATATCCCTGCCGCTCGGACGCATATTCAACCAACCAATCTTTGAGATGAGCAGTCGCTCGCACATCTTCCTCATTGTATTGCAAAATGGAATCAAGGAGCGCGCGGTCCCCTGTATCCAAATATTTTTCAAACACTTCAATTGATTGCCCACCGCCAGTTACATCACCTTTCCATTCGAAACCAAGAAATTTGGCGATATTTTTCAGTCCGTAAAAATATAACGGGAACACAACACTTTTTGACGAAACAACTTTCAGATCCAGCATATTCTCACGAAAACGTTCCAACTCCTTGCTACCACCATAACGATTTTCAAGAACAATCAACCTGTGCTTTTCGTACGGTGCATAGTGATAAACCGTGTATTTTTTTGGCAATGTTTCCAGCCAGTCCAAAAACTCATTCCACATCTTTTCTTCATCTTCCAAACGTTCAGCCACAAACGGCTTGTACTCATCTCCTTTTTCCCCGCGGATCAAGAAGCCATAAAGATAATCCACGTCATTTGGCAAATCACTCTCAATATCAAAATGAATCTCCAAACCTTCTTCCGGCAAATACACGGGTTCGCGCGCAAAAACCGCATCATTCTGTAAAGCCTGCGCCTGCATCTTTGCAACTTCCATTCCGTGCATTGTTAATCCGGGTGCAGCGCCATCCAAAATAGCAGGGTCCATTACAACTGCGTCAGCAACAGTGCGCACTCCGATTTCTCGCAACTGCGCGAGCTTGCGAACATCCAATTTATAAATCAGCGCGATGTCATTTTTATCTTTAGCCAACTTTTCACACGCAGCTCCCCAGGGACCGGAATCATGACACGCCTTGCGCAAAACAGGATCAGGAATTTCTCCGGCGCGAATTTTCTTAAGCTCTTGCAGATTATCCTCAAACTTGTCCATGAACTCACGCGCTTCAAATGACAAGCGCTCGCCATCGTTGTTGATAATGGCCGGCTCATTAGGAAACCGCCTCTGAATACGATCCAGGAGTATGGAATAAAAGATGAGCTGCATCTTCTGATACCGGTGGATATGGTGCGTGCTCTTTACGTCAACCGGCACGTAATACCATTCACCAAGCGCTGACGTCCCTTCATGTCGCTCCAGCAGATCCGGCCGCCCGCTCCAATCTTTATCAGTAAGCGTGCCTTGATAGATGAGTGGAGCACCTTGCTTCATTAGCTTTAGCGTGGCTTTGAAATCCTTTTCCGCGTCTTTTGTTTGCGGAGCTTCTACCGCAGACTGTTCTTCAAAGAGACTGGCAACCACTCTTTCTTCATGCGCTACTCCATCTTCCATAATCTTAATTTCAAAATCTGTGAGCGCGCGCTTTAACTTTTTCTCATCTTTTGTGGCAAAGCGTTCATAATACGGCCAGTGCGGACACTTGCTGTAACGATAGAAATCCGTGGCTGTTAGGTAATCTTTTTTAGGCATATATTTATGATGTCATTGCGAGCACAGACCTGTCATCTCGACCGAAGCGGAGAGATCTTTTTCCCCTGTCATCTCGACCGCAACGGAGAGATCTTTTTCCCCTGTCATCTCGACCGCAGCGGAGAGATCTCGCCTGACAGAGATTTCTCCACTTCGGTCGAAATGACAGAATAGAAGGATTCCTCCATTCCGCTACGCTCAAGTCGAAATAACAGATTTCATTTATTATAAGGATGATAATTCTTTTATAACCCCTTCCAGTTCTTTTGTAAGTACATCAGATATTTTACCGCGCACAATTTCTAATAACTGTTTTTCAATATCTAATTTTTCTTCCATTTCCGGCTCAAAACTAGCCCAAATATCTACACCATCTTCCAGAGCCATAAGAATGTTAGTCATATTATAAATATGATCAGCAGATGCGATAGCAAGCGCGTCCTGATCCGCGGTTTTTAACTGCTCAAGATATATTGCTTTGCGCTCTTTCCATGGCTTGGATTTATCATGCTCACTCACAGCCCACACAAGATCTGATATTCGCTCATTAAATTCCTTGGCTAATTCTTTTCTTGTCACGCCGCAGTCTTCTATCACATCGTGCAGTATTCCGGCTGCGATCACTTCTTCGTCACACCCCGCTTTTTGCAAAAAGATGCCAACACCGGCCGGATGCGAAATATACGGAATTTTTATTTTTGGAGTTTTACGATACTGCCCCTCGTGTTTGCGCGCAGCATATTCAAGCGCGTGGATGATTAATTTCGCATTTGACATATGTTATTTGTCCGACGTCCGAGGTCCAATGTCCGAGTTACGAGTTACGCGTTCCGAGTCACGAGATTGAATTGCCGCTTCCCTAATTAACAGTCTAGCAATAAACATACCGAAGAATAATCCGAGAAGCGCGAGGATTACTATAATCGGAGTTCTGACATTAACTGCAATCGGCCAATATCGAATGAGGAGCGCCATAGCAATGTAACCAGCGACAGCATATAAAAGCGCCATTGTCAGTGAAATGAAACTGACTATAAAAAATACACGGCTGCGTTTGGCGGTTTTTGGTAACTTCAAAATCTCCGGTGCAGCCGGTTTTACAACTAATGGCGGTGGTTTTATCCAACTCATAAAGTATTCGGTATACAGTATACAGTATGCAGTATGTTCAATACCGTATACTCAATACTTAATACTGTATACTATTTGACCATATTTAGCGGCAGAGGCAAGATACCTGCGTGACTCCTGTCATCTCGACTGTAGCCAATGACAAATGTCTGTCATCTCGACTGGAGCCCCGAAGGCTTTCGGGGCGTAACGGAGAGATCTTTCTAAAAGATTTCTCCGCGTTGGTCGAAATGACAGATGCAAAGATTTCTCCGCGTTGGTCGAAATGACAGATGCAAAGATTTCTCCGCGTTGGTCGAAATGACAGATGCAAAGATTTCTCCGCG
>JAHIUG010000053.1 GCA_018817245.1 Patescibacteria group bacterium
TTGGAAGCTCAACATTCGTAGTTGTTGTTTCTGCAACATGAGATGAAGCTAGGCGCTGGATCGCAACAGCCATAATATTTTTTGCTTTGCGGTCGATTTCATCTGATTCCATTTCTTCAAGTTTGCGAATACGCGACATCAGAGTGTCTTCATGCTGCTCTTCTACAAGTTTTGTAATTCGTACAAGGGCGTCTTCTCTGGATAGACCGGCAACCTCCTCTAACTTCTTAGATTCTTCCAGTTTCATTTCCTCAACTTTCTTGTGGTCATAAGCAAGTTTTGTAATCTTTGTTTCTATCTCTTTTCGAACATCCTCAATTTCTAACAATTTGGCGCCAAAAGTTTGCTCACGCTCTGCGAGCACAGCTTTCTCTTTCTTAAGTTCTTCAATTGCACGTTTTTCCTCTAATCGTGCGTCCTCTAAAATTTTGACTGCTTTGTCTTTGGCTTTCAGCAAGAGTTCCTTTTCTTTGATTTGAGCTTCGTCAAAAACTTTTTTAGCTTTATGTTCGGCATCTTCAACTAATTGAATGAGCTTTTTACCTTTTGATGTAGCAATGTATTTAGACGTCATCAAACCTGCTACTGCTCCGATGACAATTCCAATAAAAGCGTATAACATAAAAAAATTTAACGCCCGGGATGTAAGACGACCCCTCTTATTTAAAGGGAAGATTTGTATTTAATTTTTCAACTGAACCATCTAAGTTCCGAATGGAAAGTCTCAAAGAAGCTTAGAATTTCACCAAAATCCGCCAAAATCTTCTGTCTTACGCCCGGTACGGGATAATAATATTTAGTAACTTGAGCTTATCAGAAAGCGGTCATTTTGTCGAGGGATTGTATGAAAATCTCAGGATTGAGACAGTTCAGATAATTGCACAGCATCTTGAATGTTAAATTCTCCGATTTTTGTACGGCGTAGCTGTGTTAAATACGCCCCACAGCCGAGTTCGCGACCAATGTCGTCAGCCAGTGATCGGATGTATGTTCCGCTTGAACAAGAAACCCGGAATTTTAATTCAGGCCAGGCATAATTCAGAATTTCGAGCTCGCTGATCTTAACTTCTTTTTTTGGTCGCATTTCTTCTGTTGCTTCACCGCTACGAGCGAGTTCGTATAACTTTCGTCCCTTTATTTTTTTAGCAGAATGCAATGGCGCTTTTTGTTCGTAGCTGCCGCGAAATTTTTCTAGAGCTTTGTCGATACTTTCGAGATTGGGCCGTTCATACATTTTTGGATTGGTTTCAGTTTTAACACCTTCTGGATCATAAGTATCACTCGTCACTCCGAGAAGAGCAGTTGCTTCATAAGTTTTATCCAGGCCTATAAGATTTGTGAGCTCTTTAGTCTTCTTTCCCACACCCAAGATCAACAGCCCGGTAGCAAACGGATCTAGAGTTCCGGCGTGCCCGACTTTTCTAGTATCAAAAATCCTGCGCACTCTGCTTACAACATCGTGCGACGTTATTCCAGCTGGTTTATCGATTAGGAGCATTTTGTCCATGTTCGCTAGAACAATAGAACAAGAGAGTGAAAGAACACAACCTTCGCAATTCAGACATTGGCCTCCAATCCAAAGACATAGTAGATAAGAACATTGACAAAAAGCCCGATTTTATATAGTATCCGATGCATGAACGTAACTGAATTAGCACGCCGATTGCGCGTTACACCCAATGAGCTCTTGGACAAATTGCCAGGGCTCGGTTTTGATATAGGCCGTCGCGCCATTAAAGTTGATAACGTGATGGCTGAGAAGATAATGCGTAAGTGGGTAGATAATGTACGACGTGAAAGACTGCGTAATTCATTGTTAGTATCCGGCGGACAGCCAAAGACAGAGGCTGATGGTCCGGTTGAGTTAAAGGTTGTTACTATCCCTGAAGTTATTTCGGTTAGAGATTTTGCCGGCAAACTTAATCTTCCAATAACTAAAGTCATTCAGCATCTAATGCGTGCCGGAATTTTAGCTGCTCAGAATGAGCGACTCGATTATGAAACAGCGGCAATTGTTGCAGAGGAGCTTGGATTCAAGGCAAAGCCAGAAGAAAAAGATGATAAGGTGATTATAGAGAAAATGGCAGCCTCCAATCGCGTACAGGAAATATTGGACTGCGAAAAAGAAGTGGATCGCGAACCTCGTCCGCCTGTGATCGTTGTCATGGGGCATGTTGATCATGGAAAAACAAAAACCCTGGACGCTATTCGTACTACCAACGTAACTGATAAAGAGTCAGGCGGAATCACTCAACACATTGGCGCTTATCAGGTTACAAAGAGGGATCGCAATATTACATTTATTGATACGCCGGGGCACGAGGCATTTACAGTCATGCGTTCGCGCGGTGCTCGCGTTGCTGATATTGCAATTCTTGTTGTTGCTGCGGATGATGGCGTGCAACCACAAACGGTGGAAGCTATTGAAATCATTCAGGCCGCAAAGCTTCCATTTGTTGTGGCATTGAACAAGATGGACAAGCCCGAAGCTGATCCCGACAGAGCTTTAGCCGGTTTGGCTGAGAAGGGCGTTACAACTGAAGCCTGGGGAGGACAAATTCCCGTTATTAAAATTTCAGCAAAACAAGGACAAGGGATTGATGAATTGTTGGATACGGTTTTGCTGGTCGCAGACATGAACGCTGATAAGATAGTTGCAAATCCGAATCGTCTTGCGGCCGGTACTGTGATTGAATCACATGTAGACAAGGGCGAAGGTCCTGTGGCCACGGTTTTAATACAAACCGGTACTTTAAAGCGTAACGATTATATCGGCATTGCCGGAGCCGCTTATGGTCGTGTGCGCGCAATGCGCGAATGGAATGGAAAAGCAGTGGACGAGGCATTACCGGGTACGCCTGTTAAGATCATCGGCTTTAAAGTCGCTCCAGCCGTTGGTGACATTTTGGAAGTTCCTGAAGACCCGAAATCCTTGAAGGTGAAGAAGGCAAAAACCGCGTATCAGATCACTGAGAATTTGAGTGCTACTAAAGTAGTTAGTACAAAAGATGATAGCGAACCAAAAAAGCAAACTTTGAATGTCGTGTTGCGTTGCGATGTGTTGGGTTCACTCGAGGCTCTTTTGGGCATGCTGGAAAAAATACATCACGAAGATGTTGGAGTTGAAGTTATACAAAAGGGATTGGGTAATATCACAGATACTGACATTACTCGTGCTGAGAATTCATCTCCGGCAGTAGTTTACGGATTTAATGTTGTTACAACACCGAAAGCAGCTGAGTTGGCGCGCGATAAAAATGTGGAAGTAAAAGAATGTAAAGTGATTTATGATTTGTTGGATGATGTGGTAACGAAACTCAATGAGATGGTTCCGCCGGAAGTAATTACCACGCCTTTGGGTAACATGGAAGTTGTTGCGATTTTCCGCACAGAATCTGATCGCATGGTTATAGGCGGTAAAGTTATTGATGGAAAAATTAAGCCAAATGAAAAGGCACGCGTATGGAGAGGCGAAGATCCCGTCGGAATCGGTGAAATTGAAACCGTTCAGTGCGGTAAGCAGGGTGTTAAGGAAGCGTACTCTGGACAGGAATGCGGTTTGTCCTTTAAGGGAAAAACCAAGATTCTGATCGGCGATCGCCTAGATATCTATCATGAGGAGATAAAAGAGCGAAAAGTTGAAATAAAGCTTTAGGGCATTGAAACACTAAAAAAATTGTTTTTAGGCTCTAGAGTTTTTTGTTTTCGTGTTCTTGTGTTCTCATGTATTTTGTCGTAGCCTATAAGCCTATGGCAAACACATTTAATGAAGCAGATTTTGAGGCTGAAGTCCTCAAATCTTCCACCCCCGTTTTTGTGGACTTTTGGGCGCCTTGGTGCGGTCCTTGTCGCACGATGGGTCCAATTATTGATGAGCTCGCTGAAGAAATCGACTCAACAAAACTAAAAATCGGCAAGTGCAATGTTGATGAAAATCATGCACTAGCCCAAAAGTACGGAATAATGTCTATTCCGAGTTTTATAGTCTTTAAAGACGGTGAAGTTGCAGAACAATTCAGCGGTTCAGTTGATAAAGAGGATCTTAAGAATAAATTATCGAATTACATCTAATAGAATGACCAATGACCAAGTCCGAATGACGAAAGTTGAAAATGAAGGTAAAGAGTTTGATCTGCAAGAAAGAACCGCAGTTTTCAGTGAAAGGACTTTGGCATTTTGCAGAAAGATTCCTAGAAATGTCCTTACTAGACCATTGATATCGCAGTTAGTCAGATCCGCTACAAGTATAGGGGCCAATTACTGTGAAGCGGATAATTCTCTTACTCGTAAAGAATTTAAATATAGGATCGGTATCTGTAGAAGAGAAGCCAGAGAAACCGAATATTGGTACCGATTATTAATGGCAGCTGTACCGGAATTTATTCATGAGGCAACAGAGCTTAGGCAGGAGGCTATAGAATTTAATTTAATTTTTAGTAAAACTATACGTACCATTGAAGAAAACGATAAAAAAGATCAAGATTCAGAATAGCGCCCACATTAATTCGTCATTCGTCATTCGGATTTCGTCATTAAATATATTTATAAAATTATGTCTCATAAATTAATCATTATTGGTTCAGGCCCTGCTGGTTGGACTGCTGCGATTTACGCTGCCAGAGCCGAATTACAGCCAATAGTATTTGAAGGCGAACAGCCAGGCGGACAGTTAATTACAACAACAGAAGTAGAGAATTTTCCTGGTTTTCCAGAAGGTATTCAAGGTCCTGAGCTAATGGAAAAAATGAAGGAGCAAGCTAAAAGGTTTAATACTGAAATAATATCTGAAAGTGTTGAAACTGTAGATTTCTCATCCCGTCCATTTAAAGTTGTTTCTAAAGGTAAGACGTATGAATGTGAATCTGTGATTATTGCAACTGGAGCAACTGCTCGTCGCTTAGGTTTGGAAAGTGAAGAAAAGCTTATTGGTCACGGAGTTTCATATTGTGCAACATGTGATGGATTTTTCTTTAAGAATAAAAATGTTGTTGTAATAGGCGGCGGTGACGGTGCAATGGAAGAAGCAACATTTTTAACAAGGTTCGCTAATAAGGTTACTATTGTTCATAGAAAGGATGCATTCACAGCCTCAAAGATAATGCAGGAGCGTGTAAAGAAAAATCCTAAGATAGATATCATATGGAATTCTGAAGTTATTGAAATTCTAGGAGTTGATCAAAATAAAGTAACTGGGATTAAAGTCAAAGATACAAAGACAAATGTAGAAAGTGAAATTCAAACAGATGGAGTTTTCGCAGCCATTGGTCATGTGCCTAATACTAAGATCTTTAAGGACCAGATAGATATTAATGAGAAGGGATACATTGTAACTCAACCAGATTCTACTAAAACAAATATTGAATGTGTGTTTGCAGCTGGCGACGTACAAGACTGGAAATGGCGTCAGGCAGTAAGTGCGGCAGGTTCGGGATGCATAGCTGCTATTGAAGCTGAAAGAGCTTTAAGTGAACAAGAAGATAATAAATCTTAGTTTTGGTACAATAAAACCATGTCTGAATTTCCAAGTATTCCAGAGCGTCGCTCTGAGATTTTACAAACAGATCCGAAAGAAAGAGAGAGACAACAAATACATGATGCTGCTCGTAGTAAGACACAACGTTGGGTTGCTGCTGCCATGCTAATGTTTTCAACTGAAGCATGCGCTCCTTTTTTGTCCGTAGTTACAGGTGAAGGAGCAAAAATCGAGACATCAGAACTTATGGGAGGGTTTAAGATGAAGCCTGGTGAGAGAAGCTCTTTAGGGGAACAACCTCCTTATGTGGAGGCAAAAATCGGTGTAAGACCGACTAAGTTTGAACAACTTGGTGCAAAAGCTTGGTGGGATAAACCTGAGGGGGTTTTTCATCTTGCTGAATGGAAGCTGGAAAAAGATACTGAAAATTTATCGGAAGAAAAGCTTAGAGAAAGAAACCGTGAAGAGCAAAATAGGAGGAAACTCGAAAGACGCATGGAAGTTCCCGAAGAATATCCGCGTATCTCCTTTGAACCTGAGGAGCAACTGCCTAATCACTCGATTGCTGTAGTTCATGAGCGTGTAGAAGACAAAACATTTGATATGGTAGATAGAGGAGTGAGAATGCTTGGTCCGGCTTTATCTGAGACTGAGGGCATTAAAATTGAGTGGAAACAATTAAAAACAGCAAACGGCGAAAAGAGCGTGTCAGCTAGATTGTCATCACTTGATGCCCCAGATGAATTGAAAGAGGACAGATCCTTATCGATGGAAGATGCAGTTTTGCAGGATATTATAAGAAATCCGGAAAAGATTAAAAGTAATATTGTGTATTCACCTGAACGCGCACCACGGCACGCTTATGCATTTATTCATGTAGAATTGCCATCGTTAGGTTATGCAGAGAATCCGACTAAGGATGAAATTCAGAAAAGAAGTGAGGCGAAACAAATTGCAATGAAAGAAGCCTTTGCTTTATTAAAGGATTACGGAAAACATGAGTGCAGGATTTATGTAGTTCAGAATTCTAATGACCAGGATAAAATCACGATAGTTGCTATTATGGATAATCCTGATAGAGGAAGTGAAAAAATATGAAAAGCGAAATTATTTTAAAACAAATTCCAAATGCTGATCCTGAGTTTTTGAAGATTATGGAAAAGCAGCCGGAGCCATCTGATGAGATTCGTGAAAAAGTTGTGGATGCGTTACCCAAGCTGCACGACTTGTTTTTAAAAAAACGAAACGCTGCGCTTTGTAAGGATGAACAGGCTTTTATGAGCTTAGTAGAACAGGAAGTTGCTTTACTTGAGAAAATAGGATAAATATTAATTAAATTTCTATGAGTGCATTTGATAACGCGATGAAGCAGTTGAAA
>JAHIUG010000054.1 GCA_018817245.1 Patescibacteria group bacterium
GGTGCATGAGAGACTTGATGTCTCGTTGCCGCGGCTTCCGAAGCAAACAAACGCTCATACAATGGTTAACTGCTTTTTCTTTATATAAGGAAACGATCAAATGTCGAGGAAAAAATCAACCAAATTAACCAGTTAAACCCTCGCACGAATTAGAGAAAGGATATAAAGGAAAAGGCAATATCGGTAATTAATTTTATCTTTACCATATGCTAATATAGAATCATGAGAAAACGAAAATGGACAGAACAGCAGCTGAAAGAAGCGGCCGAAAAATTAACCAGCATAAGGCAAATTATAAAGTGTTTGGATTTGATTCCAGCGGGCGGTAACTATGCGCAAGTTAAAAAGTATTTAGAGCAGTACGGTATCTCAACTAAGAATCTTAAGGGCAAAGGGTGGAGAAGGGGCTTGAAGTTCGAGGGCGAGTTCACTATTCCTTTAGAAAAAATTTTGGTAGTAAATAGCACATATCAGAGCCATAAATTGAAAAATCGTTTATACTTAGCAGGCCTGAAGTCTAAAAAATGTGAAAAGTGTGGATGGGCAAAGACATCAACAGATGGACGACTCCCATTGGAGTTAGACCATATAAACGGCGACTCAAAAGACAACAGACTTGAAAATTTACGGATTTTATGTCCTAATTGTCACAGTCTGCAACCGACGCATAGAGGAAGTAATAGAAAAAAGCGAAAAAATTAGCCCGGGTGGTGGAATTGGTATACACGCGACACTTAAAATGTCGTGCCCACAAGGCATATGGGTTCGAGTCCCATCCCGGGCACCAGCAAAATACCGCTTTAAAGCGGTATTTTGATTTTCTAGAATTTATCGTTTCTTCTTTTTGGCAAGGTAGGAAAGTAGTTCACTCGATCATCCTAAGTCAAAGTTTATCATACAACAACCGGAATAGCGTTTGCTGAAAACGGGCGAATGGAAGATTTTCCATCACAAAAGCCGTATCAGAGTTAAAATCGATCACAGCAACTTTATTAGAGTAGATAATCAAGGTGACGTCATAATCAAACAGGCCAAAATTATTAGGGACGATTTTAATTTGTCGCTCCAGCCGCGGTTTTTTCTTTTTGGCATATCCTTGGCTCGCGATTACGAATCGCTCCAGCTGCTTGGCGTCACGCCTAGCGCGATAATCTTTAGGAATATATTTATCGCTCATGGGTTCTTTGCGGGAGCTGTAGCGATAAAATATGTCACCACGTTTGAGAGTTTGAACTATATCGTCAAAAATCTCGCGAATACCGTGTTTGCCTTCGTAGAATTTTATAACTGGCTTGTGTTTGCGTTTTCCAAATTCCTCGACAAGTTCTGGGATGGCTAGACGCACCTCTTCATTCACTCTGTCAAGGAGATGCTCCAATTTTTCCGGCGATTCCCCTATATACAATATACGCTTTCCTTTGCGTGTTGTGGTAACGAGACCTTTCTGCTGAAGGTCGGGGATGTGTTTATACACAGTAGGACGGTGTAATCCGGAATGTTTGGCTATATCTGAAACGGTACACGGGCCTTTTTCAAGCAGAGCAAGATAGAGCTTTGCCTCGTTTTCCGAAAGGCCTAGGTGAGACATGATGGTAATTTGGTTCATAGTGTAATTTTATATTACATATTTTTATGGTAACAAAAGCCAGTATTTTGGTCAAATTTAAGCTATAGAGAAAATCTCATTACAAAAAACGTAATTTCCTCTGACAAAATATTAATTTAGCGTTAGTATTTGCGGCAGAACTTTCACAACTTATATGAGTAGCCTGGAACGTATGTGCCCGAGTGGCGAAAGGAAGGGAAGTGATGACACACAGGCGACAAATGGGTTTGATCTTTGACGACGAGTCACCGATCGCTGACCAAGAGTGGGAGTACGATGCAGAAGTTCGACGTGCCGAAGGCTGGGGTCATAGGTATGGCGACCCCGCAGACCATACACGACGCTGGCTCGCCGGTGACAACTATGTTGATGGCTACTGTGGCCCCGAGCATGACGATCATGGTTAGAAGGAGAAGCTCATGAGCAGGGTGATCGAGAGAGGTGGCAGGATCTACGATCCAGAGCCCAAGCCTCCGGAGCCGCGGTACGTCGGTATTGATCGCGAGGAGCGTTTGCCAAGCGCGGCCGAGTACAGTGCATATGACCGCGCCTGGTACGACTGGCAGTGGCGGCGGTATCTCAACGGTGAGAGCTCATACCGTCCCGACGAGCCAGAGGGTTAGCATGAAACTCAACGATTACTATCGAAAGGATGAAAGCTATGGAAGTGATCAAAAAGGGCTTGTGCAAGTCGATCAACTTCTTTGCCGAAGTTGAAGTGCCGTGTCGAGTACCGGAAGTGGAATATGGACGACATCAAGGTCAGTGGCATTTCAAGCGTCGAAACCTGCCGCACGGCCACGAACCGGTATATCTGACAGAGCCACGTGACGAGATCGTCCTGCATGTGGAACTTGAGAGTCAGCCTGTAGAGGTCTGGATCAGGCGACACTTTCGTAGACACTTCTCGCGCATTACAGAAAAGCGGAGGAAAGCGATTCGTGACACTATGCCCGAGACGATCGGCTTGATAGAGCGGCAGACCAAGTCCGAACCTCATCGCACCTACTATGTCGCGGTTTTCGCTGACATGGACGCATGGATCGAGCGCGTCAATGCGCGGCTGAATGGAGAGTTTGCTAAACATGATCGGCCAACACAAGAAGGGAGAAAAAGATGAGCAAGCAGAAGTCGGACGGGGTCGCGCGGGTTGTGCGCGACCTCAATGTCAGAGAAGAGGCGCAACGTGCGCGGGAGTACACGTATCGGAACCCGCACACCGGAGACGTCAGCACGGTCAGGCGGGACGTGATCGTCAGGTACGACAAGAACGGTCGAGCGGTCTCCTACTATACCCCCTAGGAAGAGGGTAGCTACGCAGGTCAGCACGAAATCCGATAACACGGAGAGTAGTGCTGGCCATCTTTATTTTTTGGCAAGGTAAGAAAGTAGTTCACCCACAGGTTTTGTATTTAGAATATCGGATTTGGAGGCCCAGCCGCGACGGGCGATTGCTTCACCCAGAGGAATGAAACTCATGTGTGCCGGATGGTGGGCATCTGTGCTGATCACGAGCTTCACGCCCGCGCGTACAGCAGCGCGTACATGGATGTCTCGCAGATCCGAACGATCAGGGAAGGCATCAATCTCAAGCGCTACTCTGTGCTTTTTTGCGCTCGCTATAATCTCATCCATGTCATAGTCGATGGGCTCGCGTTTGCCGATTATCCTGCACATGGGGTGCATAATGCAATCCACGTTCGGATTTTCTATTGCACGAAGCAAGCGCCTGGTCTGATCAGCGCGCGATAGTCTGAAACTCGAATGAATTGAGACTCCGACCCACTCAAGTTTGGCTAGTGTTTCATTTTTCAAATCAAGTGATCCATCTTTCAAGATATCGCACTCTGTTCCTTTCAATATCCTGAACCCGCGCAGCTTTTTATTCAGCTTGTCGATCTCCTTACCCTGCTTAATAACATCCGCATCTTTAAGCCCACCAACAAACGCCAAAGCCTTGGTGTGATCAGTAACCGCCATGTATGAAAGTCCCAGTTCTTTTGCGGCTTTAGCCATGCCTTCGATCGAAGTATTGCCATCAGTCCAGTCGGTCTGTACCTGCATGTCGCCTTTGACTGATCCGTATGGAATGAGATTAGGGAGCGCGTGTTTTTTGGCGGCCTCAAGTTCATCTTCACCCACTCGCAATTCCGGAGGCGGCGTGTCCATGCCCAGGTGTTTATAGATTTCCTCCTCGGTTTTGCATACAACGAGTTTGCCGCGTTTTCTCGTTCCTTTTTTTGTCAGTTTGAAAAGTCCGTATTCGCTCAGCGTGTAGCCTTTGGACAACGCGTATTGTCGCAGCAGCACATTGTGCCGCTTATCACCCGTGAAATATTGCAGAGTGGCTCCGAAGACTTCGTCCGGCACAACGCGCAGATCACAATCCATGCCATTGTTCAAGCGCACGCTGGCGCGGGTTTTACCTTTTTCATGCATGCTGGCAACTTGCGGCAGATTTACAAATGCATCCATCACGTGTTCAGAATTAGCAGCTGTTGCAAATAGATCAATGTCTCCAATGGTTTCCTGTTTGCGGCGGATTGAGCCGGCGTATGTGCAGCGTTTAACGCCTTTGACTTTGGATATTTGCGTCACGATCTCATCCGCGAGTGGTAGCACGTATCCCAAGAGTTTGCGGCCGGCCGCCTGTTCCATCAAACCAAGACCGCGGAGCAATTTCTCTTCGCTCTTTTCACCCCAGAGGGGGATTTTTTGAACCTTGTGAGCCTTGAGCGCCTTTTTCAGATCAGTGAGGTTTTTAACTTTGAGATATTTGTATAGATCCCGGATGTGTTTTGGACCCAGACCTTCGATGCGTGACAAGCCCCACATATCCACCGGAAATTCTTTTTTCAGCGCCGCGTATTCTTTTATTTTCCCGGTACGAAAATACTCGTCGATTTTTTCTGCCGTGGACTGACCCACGCCCGGCAGTTTTTTGAGCTCTTTGATGCCGCCTCTGCTCCACGTCTCTTTAATCTCATCTCCGAGCGCGGCCATTGATTCGGACGCGAGTTCATACGCGCGCGGTTTAAAAGCCACGCCTTTCATGTCGTTATAATAAGCGAATTCTAAGAATATTTTCTCGAGTTCTTGCGCGGTGCGTGTTTTGGCCATAATCAGTGTGTAGTATACAGTATATGGTATATAGTATGCAGCATCGGATGCTGAGCTATAATAGTATTTATTTTATGTCTAAATTTCTTGAATCACCTCCTCGGGCCGAGCCATCTTTAAAAGAAGAGTTACCGCTCAGCCGTAAAAAA
>JAHIUG010000055.1 GCA_018817245.1 Patescibacteria group bacterium
AAAAACATTGATCAATAATCACATCAAGTAAAACAATCTTAACACCAACGAAAATTGCGTGATCGCGCACTTTTTGTTGGTTTTGAATTTTTTGATGTTGAAATCAGAGATGTGATTGGTGCATTGATATTAGAATGCGGGGTTAGATATCCACATCTTGAATGTTTTTCAAATATATGTTAGCGGTAAATATAGTGCCCCGGATTGAACCATCTTTACGCATATGCGTATAGTTGGGACCGTGCGTTGATACGTTTATGGCAAAGGAGGATAAAAATAAAAACATAAAATACGGTGAAATTTCTAAAGCAATTTTAACAATCGTCGCCGGTTTGGGAATCTGCTCTGCTGTGATTTTATTGCCAGGCCTAGTGCAGGCTGTGCCGATTTTCAGCACTCGGAAAACACATGAAAAGAAAAAATTGCTAAACAAGACGCTTAAAAGATTCGAAAGACGAGGCCTTATTAAAGCATGGACCGATGGGAGGGGTGATGAAAAGGTTAAACTTACAACCAAAGGGCAAGAGGAGTTGATTCGATATGCTTTGCGGCATACAAAGATAAAAAGACCCAAAAAGTGGGATAAAAAATGGCGAGTAATAATATTCGATATCCCTCTGGAATTTAATAAAACCAGGGATAGCTTAAGATCATTTCTTAAGAAAAATGATTTTGTTAAGCTTCAGAGAAGTGTTTGGGTATTTCCTTATCCATGTGAGGAGGTTGTGGAACTTGTCCGTTCGGCTCTTGGTGCTCGTGATGAGACTTTATATCTTACATGTAGTCGTTTTGAAGGTGACAAATGGATGGGCAGACACTTTAGGCTTAATAATAAACATTGAACCATCTTTACGCATATGCGGATAGATGGGGAATTAATTGAAGTTTATGTCATCTCGTTTGCGGGCAAATTCAATATTCGTATTAAGCCATGACTCTTTAGTTCCTGTATCAAAAATCTGACCGGAGAAACGCACCGCATAATGCGGCTGTTTTTGCATCAACATTTTCATGGCGTCAGTCAGTTCCAGTTCCCCGCGCGGACTTGGTAGCACGAGCGGCAGATGATCGTAGATTTCAGGAGTGAGAATGTATGCGCCCAAAGCAGCAAGACGCGAGCTGGTATTCTCCGGACCCGGTTTTTCGATTAGGTTATTAATCTGAAAGATGCCGGGTTTTAGTTCGGATATTGGTTCCACAATGCCGTATTTATTCGCACCCTCATCATCAACCTGAATAACGCCAAAAACAGGGCCTTGATATCGCTCGTACACATCCATCAACTGTCGCACTCGGGGCCGATCACCAGCAAATATCTCATCTCCGCAAAGTAAAGCGAACGGCTCCTTATTCATTAAATGCTCAACATTTGCCACGGGCGTGGCTGTGCCGTAATGGCCGTTTTGATGTACGAATGTGATTTCAGCCCCCAATCCCGGATGAAGTTCAAAATATTGCTTAATGAGTGGCTCTTTAAAAGCTGTGGTAACGATTATGATTTCGCAAATGCCGGACGCTAAAATATCTTCCACTACATAATGCAAGATTGGTTTATCGATAACCGGCAGCATCTCCTTTGGCACAGCTTTGGTAATAGGATGAAACCGAGTGCCTGACCCTGCGGCCATAATCATTGCTTTTCGAACTTTCGCGCTCATGAACTCATCTTACATGAACAGAGTTGAAAATAAAAAACCCGATATTGCATCTTTTCAGATGAAACACCGGGTTTGGATTAGCGAGGGAAAATGCCGGCCAGGCTGAGCAGGTTGCGACAACGAGGCACGGTCAAGTCATGATCGTCAAACACACCCATTGGGTCGTAGTGCATGGCCTGGAAACCTGCCTGCATGGCTCCGCAAATGTCCACGCGCGGCAAATCGCCAATGTACAGACATTTTTCTGGTTCGAGTTGCATGCGTGAGGCTGCGCGTCTGAAGATTTCCGAATCGGGCTTGGCGATCTTCTCCACTCCGCTATCGAGAATTGAAACGAAATAATCGCGCAAACCAAGATCCGCTAGATCCGACTCCACGCGCCCTTCGGCGTTTGAGATCACACCAAGCGGAATTTTGCGTGCTTTGAGGATTTCCAGAGTGGGAATTACATCAGGGCCGATGACCGAAACCCAGTTTTTGTCTCTGTGTCTCAGCCAGAAACTGCGGATGAGTTTGTTCAAGGCGGGTTCCAGATCGTCGTCTGAGCAACGCAGTGCGCCGGTGAACAGAATTTTCAGAAATTCCGCGTACCAAGCGGGCACTGCTTCATCATCAACCGTGCTGGTTCCAAAACCATTTTCCGGCACATAGCTGTTCGCGAATCTGCGCGCGATTTTATCGCCGCGCATCATGTCAGCCTGCGTGACCGGACGTTCCAGAATTTGCGTGGCCATTTCGGCCTGCGCTTGAAAATCCGGCCAAACAAGCGTACAGCCGGCGTCAAAGAAGATGGCGTAGATGGAATAATGCTCAAGATCTCGCGCCGTTTTGATTTTCGTCAATTTTCTCCCCCTTTTTTTGTTAAAGATCCATGCGCAACTTATGGTTTGGTGGCACTTTCGTCAAGGTTCTTGACATTTTAAGGAAAAGAGCATATCCTCTGCGCACTATGATTGCTGTAATAAAAACAGGTGGCAAACAATATGTCGTCAAGCAGGATGATGTATTAAAGATCGAGAAACTTACTGCCAATGAAGGTGATAAGGTTTCTTTTGAAACTTTGCTTATTGCTGAGCCGGATGGTTCAAAGGTTGAGATTGGAACACCGGAATTAGGCACAAAAGTTGAAGGTGAGATTGTTGAACATGGACGAGGTAAAAAGATTTCAGTTGTAAAATATAAGGCCAAATCTCGATATCGCCGTCGCGTCGGTCATCGACAACCATTTACTAAGGTGAAGATTACAAAAGTGGCCTAAAAAGATTAAAAAAAATGTTCGCCACTAAGTGGCGAACATTTTTTAATTTCATTTGATAGGAGTATAACGTCCCGACCATTTGCGGAGAAAGCTAACATAGTTATCGACAGAAGGGAATTTATTTTTTATCTGCGAGCGCTCAATCACTGGCAGCGGTTCCTTCATCCCTTTGTATACTAGATGACTTGACCATTCATAATTATCAAGAAAGGAATCAGCTTCCTTCCAGTCCGAAATCATACCTTCTCTCCATTTTAGATTTGTCATATCAAGTGCATTCAAATGGATGTAACGTGGTAAGTGCATAAATTGAGCATCATTGTTCACTATTTTGGCTTGAAATGGGCCTTCGAATAAACGTCCGGTTCGTTCATAGCGTATATTGTAATAGTGAGCATATCCCATTCCCAATCGATGCATAAATTTATTAATACCAGTCTCTTCGGCTTGTTCTAGTAATATGTGAAAGTGATTCGGTAATAAACAATAGCTAACAATATTTACCAGTGGAAGTCTATTTATATTCTCATCCAATAAACGCAAATATAAATCTTTACACGCGCTCAGAGGTGATCTGCCGCCTTTGTGAGAGTATAGTGAATTATTAAACAAAAACATTGATGCATAAAAACGGCGAAAATCAGCAGTATCTTGAAAAATTTTTCGTTGATCAATTCCATGATTATAAATATGGTAAAAATTACCAACGGCAAATAAAATTTCACGCATAAAATAAATTGTTCGTCACTAAGTGACGAACGTATTTTACTATGGAATTTTAATAAATCAAATGTTCGCCACTTAGTGGCGAACATTTGTGTTTCTTTTACTTTTCAGATTTTCGATTCTTGAGCGCATCTGCCAGAGTTGAGGAGTCTGCGTATTCGAGTTGTGCGCCAGATGGGAGGCCGCGTGCTAATCTTGTGACTTTTATTGGGAGATCTGCGAGATGTTTAGTTAAATAAAGTACAGTTGTATCGCCGCTCACATCAGGATCAAAGGCGAGGATTAGCTCATTTATTTTATCTGAAGATTCTTCTTCAGTAACGCCCCCTAACCCCCTCTTAACCCAAGAGGGGGGATTCTCTTGTACACGGCTGAGGAGCGCTTTGATATTCAAACTTTCAGGAGTACGGCCGGAGATTGGATCAATCAATCCGCCAAGAACATGATATGCACCTTTGAACGCTCCTGAATCTTCTATCACTCGCGCATCCTGACTTGTTGCTACAACGCAGAGAATTGTTCGATCACGTTGCATGTCAGAGCAGATGGAACATGTTCCGTTTTCAGACCAAAGACCGCAGACATGGCAGCGCTCCACAGATTCAGCCAGGTTTAAAAGAGCCTGAGCAAAACGCTTCATCCGATCTTTTGGTTGATTAACCAACCAATACGCATAACGCAAAGCCGCCCGAGGTCCAACACCCGGCAGTTTGTCGAATTCAGCAGCCAGATCAGAAATGGGTTGAGGAATTTTAGCCATATATAAATTTATCTGTCATTGCGAGCACAGCGTGGCAATCTCTCTTTTTGTCATTTCGACCGGAACGGAACGTGGTGAAGTGTAGTGGAGAAATCTTTCAGAAAGATCTCTCCGCGTTGGTCGAGATGACAGATGGTGAGATCTCTCCGCGTTGGTCGAGATGACAGATGGTGAGATCTCTCCGCGTTGGTCGAGATGACAGATGGTGAGATCTCTCCCGCTGGTCGAGATGACAAATTATTTTCTCATCAACTCCTGCATATCCTGAGCAAGATCCATTCCTCCAAGATCCTTCATCTTGTTAGCTAGAACTTTTTGCACTTTATCCACACCATCATTTACAGCTTCTTTTATAAGCCCTTCAAGCTGCTCTTTGTTTCCAATAACTTCCGGGTCAATAGTCACTTTCTGTACTTTTTGATTTCCATCTATAGTTACTTTGACTTTGCCCCAGCCTGCTGAACCTTCAACGCGTTCTTCGGCTAGAGCTGATTGAATACTTTTTGCCTTTTGGCGAACATCTTTGATTTGTTTAAGTTTGTTGAACATATATATTTGGTCCGACGTCCGACGCCCTGCGTCTTGTGTCCGGAATTAATTCTAAATAGGATTACTTGTAATAATTGGCTCATTAAGATCAAGTGGCGGGAGCTCGTTGGCTTGCGGCGGCAATGCAGCTGGTGCGTTTGCTTGCGGAAGCTGACGTTTTGATAAGTTTTTGAAACTTGCGCGCGCACCGTCGAAAAACAACTTAATAATTCCCGTTGGACCGTTGCGATGTTTTGCAACGTGGATTTCCGCCAAGTTGCGCTCCTCTGGTGATAAATCATCCAAACGATAATTTCTATCAGCCGCTTTACGATAGATGAATAACACAATATCAGCATCTTGTTCAATAGTACCTGATTCACGCAAATGAGCCAGTCGCGGGATTGCCGGCTTTTGCATTTCCACCTGTCGTGAAAGCTGGGACAGAGCCAGAACCGGGACATTTAATTCGCGCGCAATGGCTTTTAATCCGCGAGTAATTTCCGCAACTTCCTGCACGCGGTTTTCTGATCCGCCGGAACGAGATTCCATTAATTGTAAATAATCAACAACAATCAGTCCTAAATTATGCTCCATTTGCAGGCGCCGAGATTTTGTGCGGATTTCCATAATGTTTGCGCTCGCTGAGTCATCAATATAAATGGGAGCTTCGGACAAGAGGCCGATAGCATGACCAATGCGAGAAAAATCGTCGCGCGCTCCGTCATCAGACAGTTTGCCTGTGCGCATTCTCCAAAGATCCACGTTTGCCTCAGAACAGATCATTCTGTCCGCCAGCTGATCTTTGCTCATTTCAAGAGAGAAAAGGCCTACGGGCACTCTTTCTTTCACGGCAGCGTGACGCGCTATGTCCAGAGCCAGAGCGGTTTTTCCACAAGATGGGCGAGCGGCAAGAATGACCAAGTCGCTTTTTTGTAAACCGCCGAGCATTCCATCCATGTCAGTAAAGCCGGTGGACAGACCGCGCAATTTACCTTTGTTTTTATGTACCTCGTCAATTCGTTCAAACGCAGTGTCTAAAATGTCGTGAAGCGGCGTGAATCCGGCTTTAAGAAATTTTTTGGATACATTAAAAAGTCTTTGTTCAGCATGATCCAAAAGAGTTTCAACATCTTCTGCCTGTTCATAGCCCATTGCCGTGATTTCAGCAGCAGCTTTGAGCATTCTCCTGAGCGTGGCTTTTTTCTGAACAATTTCAGCGTAGTGAACAACGTGACTCGCGGTTGGTACAATGTTTGAGAGTTGGATCAAATACGCCCGCCCACCTATCTTCTCAAGCTTCTTTTTATCTTCAAGCCTACTTGTCAGAGATAAGATATCCACAGGCTCTCCTCTACGATAAAGATCCTGAATGGCCGTGTATATTATGTTGTGTTTGTCAGAGTAAAAGTCTTCGACTGAGATGCGGTCGCCAATCTTAATCATCGCATCTTTATCTAAAAGCAAAGAGCCGAGCAAGGATTGTTCAGCTTCCAGATTTTGCGGTGTTATCTTTTCGTCCATGGGCGGAACCTTATCATAAGAGGATAGGAAGGCAAAAGCGTATAGCCTGGAACATGGAACCTGGAACCCGTAACCTGGAACTCGTAACGCATAACTCGTAACGCGTAACCCATAACCCATAACCCATAACCCATAACTTGGAACTCGTAACTTGGAAACTAAAGGCTTGAAATCCATGTTATAATTCTTTTATGTTTAAAAATAGGAAAACCTTGGTCCGTGGTATTTTGGCAATGATTGGAACTACTATCGGAGCGGGAATTTTTGGAGTTCCGGCTATGATGGAAAAATCCGGGATTTTGGCAGGCAGCATAATTTTTTGGATTGTTGCCGGAGTGATGTTGGTTACGCAGTTGCTGTTCGTAGAAGTTATCGCGCACGTAAAAGATAGACATAGGTTTCCTGGCTACGTGGGCCAGATAATCGGTCTTTGGGCGCGACGAATCGGGGTAGTCACACTGACTGCAGGATTGATAGGCGCGATTTTCGCGTACATTATTTTGGGCGGCGAATTTTTATGGTTGATCGCAAGCGGCTTAGGATTTAATACAAGTCTTTTAGTCTGGCAGCTGTTGTTCTGGGCTTTTGGTTCATTCATTGTAACTTTGGCGCTTGGCAAGGTCGCAAAAATAGAATCGCGTCTAACTTGGGTTTTGATCGCGTTGATTGCTTTGATGGTGGCGTTAGCAATTCCAAAAGCACAAACGCAGCTTTTTGTTATTCAGCATTGGAGCACCTCTTTTGCCGTGTTAGGTGTTTTTGTGTTTGCTTTGTTTGGGGCATCTGTAATACCCGAGGTTTTTGATATTACTCGCCGCAGGATTGACTGGACGCGTCGTGCTGTTTTTGTCGGATCCTTTGTTTCCGCGTTGCTTACCTGGTTGTTCGGTGTTTTTGTTTACGCGGCTATTAGTAACGGACCGACCACTGAGCTCTCCTCCATGACACTCATTTTCCATTCCGCTTTTTGGTGGATCCTACCGGCTGTGGGATTTTTAGCAGTCGTAACTTCATACATTATGAGCGCCTTTGATCTGCAGATAATGTACCGGTTTGATTTAAATCAAAAAAAGTATGTTGGATTACTGATCGCGCTCGTGTTCCCATTATTGCTCCTGTTTATCGCGCCAAGAAATTTTATTGTAACGCTTGAAACAGTCGGATCGTTTTTTACAACAACCAATGCTTTGTTGATTGTGGTTGCCGCATATCTTGTAATGCGACGCGAGAAAAAAGGAAAGAAAAAGAATTTTTGGTGGAGAAATGTTGCGCCCACTGTGGCCGCTGCATTATTCGTTATTACAATTATTCAACACGCATACGAATTAATTACACATTAATATGAAAGCGCTTAGATTTTTAGGAATTACATTTATTAAGTTTATAGTTACGACTTTCGGGCTTTTTACGCTCTACGCTCTAATCCTTCCGGACGTAATACCGGGTTGGGGGATTAATATTATCACTTGGATCATTACTTTCGCGCTCGCATATCTATTCGCATACTGGGCTGTGTTTAATATAAAACCGAATAGAAAAGATACATTATTGCTTGTGTTCATTTGGTTGCTCGTGACTGTTACGGGTTTTTTGCTTTACGGCATTTTGTATTCCGTGCAAGGTCCTTGGCTTCTCGTCCGTCCGGAGATATTGGTTCAATTGGTTTTGGAGGTGCTAGCAATTTTAATGGTTGCGTATCAAGTTAGACACAAAAAAGTTGAAGAGGTTGTGGAGATATAAAATTAGTCCGCAGTCCGCAGTCCGGCGTCCGGCGTTTATTATAATCTGTAGCCGCAGGTCTTCAGCCTGCGTTTTCGATTTAAAGATAGAGGAGCGCAATTATTGTCAAATATATACAACCCACGGATGGATACTCATCTCCGGGGGTTTTGTTTTAATATGTCATTGCGAGCCTGCCTGCCGGCAGGCAGGCGAAGCGCGGCAATCTTTTATCCTGTCATCCCAAATTTGATTTGGGATCCACATCCGAACGACAAATCAAGGAGCGCGGAAATCTTAAAAGTAGACATTCTTAAAACCCACGGAAACGTACCGTACGGTACACTTCCGTGGGTTTTTGAAATTGGAAACAAGTTTGCGTGTTTGTGTAATTTTGGAACCATTCCACGACTACCGACTACCGACTATCGACTATCGACTACACATTGACAAATCGCTGTATTGTGGTAAGGAATAAAAGTAGTGGAAACGAAAAAGGAGGTGGCTGCATGAGAACCGTTCGAGATTTCATGGATCATATTTTGCCAGCACCGGTGGAGGATATGCGTGACGAAATAAGGAGGAGCTTCTTCGAAGCTCGCCCTGGCCGTAAGTTCTTTTGGAAAAAGCTCTGCCGTCTTGGTTTCGAGAAGGCGACCAAGACATCGAGCGAGTGCCTCGATATCGACGCCACAGCTCCGCTTACTGATGAGGAGTGGGACGAACTACAAGCTGAATTCGATGCACTCTAATCTAAACAACCCCCGGATGGATACTTATCCACGGGGGTTTTGTTTTTGATTTTGGGCAGAGTGGCTGGGGCTGAATGCCCAAAATCAAAAACTCCTTTTTAATTCTTGTCGTTAAAAAGTTCGACATAATCATTATAGATATAGGATTGTCCGTATTTTTTATCTTTATCTTTTGGCGACAAAATTCCCATTTCAATAAATCTATCAATAACTGTTTGCGCACCTGCGCGTGTAAAGCCTGTCCAATTCTGAATAACATTAACATTTACGATTGGCTGTCCATAGAGTTTTGGTAAAACAATTGTCGCGCTTTCAGAGGCGCGCTTGCCAAGCATCTGGATTTTAATCAGATTTTTTTGTCTCAAAACAGTGATTTTTCCAACAATATCAATAGCCTCATTAGCTATTTCAATAACACCATCCAGAAAAAAATCAATCCAATCATGAACATTGCCATTATGATAACCGAATAATCTTTCGTAATATAATTTTTGGTGCTTTTTGAAAAAAGATGACAAAAACAAGACCGGTTTTTCCAAATAACCTTCTTTCCATAAATAAAAAGTAATCAACATTCTTCCTGTTCTTCCATTTCCGTCTAAAAATGGATGGATTGTTTCAAATTGGGCGTGAATCAAGCCGGCCTTAATTATAGTCGGTACAACGTCATCAGAGTGTATAAATTTTTCCAAATCACTAAGTGCTTTATTCATATCATGAACGGCGGGGGGAACGAATCTGGCATTGTCAGGCCTTGTACCGCCAATCCAATTTTGGCTTTTGCAAAATTCGCCAGGATCTGGAAAGTGAGT
>JAHIUG010000056.1 GCA_018817245.1 Patescibacteria group bacterium
ACCGTAAAACGCATAATAGAAAAATGTATTTTAATCGCACATTTAAATGAGCATAAGTATGTTGGCACAGAACACCTCTTGTCTGCACTACTAGCGTCTGAAGACAAACAGCTCATTGCATTTTTCGATCAAAAAAAGGAATTACTTGCAGATTTGAGAGAACAAATTGATCAGGTTCTAAAATCCACAACTCGTTTTCCTGAATTTTCATCTACTGACCAGGGCTTGGAGGAATTGGGTGAAGATATGAGAGTTCCTCCGCCTCGCCAAACCAGAGCTTCCGCGCTTGAGTCATTTGCTCGCGAAATAACCAGGCCAGATCTGGCTGAACTGCTTGATCCTGTAATAGGCCGAGCGCCCGAACTCCAAAGAATGACAGAAATTTTATGTCGACGCACAAAAAATAATCCAGTGTTACTTGGCGATCCGGGAGTTGGAAAAACCGCTGTTGTGGAAGGATTGGCCCAACTTCTTGTTAGCGGGGAAGTTCCTGATAATTTATACGGCATGCGAATCTTGTCCTTGGATTTGGCACTAACTGTGGCAGGGACAATGTACCGCGGTGAATTTGAAGCCCGCCTTAAACAAATCGTTGAGGAGGCTACCAATGATCCGGATGTAATTTTATTTATTGATGAGATTCACAATATTGTGGGTGCCGGATCAACAACCGGTTCGCTGGATGCGGCAAACATTTTAAAGCCGGCTTTGGCGCGTGGCGAAATTCGCTGCATTGGTGCGACTACTTGGGATGAATACAAAAAACACATTGAACCGGACGCAGCTTTGGATCGACGTTTTCAGGCTGTCACAATTGATCAACCAAATCCTGATGCAACACTCAAAATGCTGCTGGGGCTTGAAAAGCGCTACGCAGATCATCACCAGATACATTATGAGCCTGAAGCTCTTAAGGCTGCGGTTGAGTTGGCTGATCGTTATTTAACAGACCGTCTTTTCCCTGATAAGGCCATTGATCTTATTGACGAAGCTGCGGCCTCTGTTGTGTCACGACGTAAATCAAGAGAAACCATGGAGCGAGTAACCGCGCTCGAACTCGCCATACAGGTGGCAGAAGACACCAAACTCCTGGCTCTTGATAATGAAAATCTGGAAGATGCTGACAGCGCCGAACAAAATGTTATTAGGCTTGAAAAAGAGCGGATCAATTTAATTAAAAAATCCGAGTTGGAAAACGACCAAAATCGGCCGATGGTTACAGCTAAAGACATTGCTCAAGTTGTGGCGCGAATGGCAAGTGTCCCGCTCTCCACAATTCTTGCAAGCGAACGCCAACGCCTTACGCATTTGGAAAAAAATCTGCGCAAACACATCATCGGACAAGATCAGGCAATTAAAGATATGGCTGAGGTCGTGCGTCGCTCCAGATTGGGATTAACAGATCACAACCGCCCAAAATCAGCTCTCTTACTGGTTGGTCCTTCGGGAACCGGAAAAACGGAATTGTCGCGCGCCTTGGCAAGAGAACTATTCGGACGCGAAGACGCGCTCATAAAACTGGACATGTCTGAATTTTCAGAAAGCCACACGGTTTCAAAACTGGTTGGTTCTCCTGCCGGTTATGTTGGATATCGAGAAAGTACAAAATTAACCGACGCAATTCGCAAGCGCCCGCACTGCGTTGTTTTGTTCGACGAATTTGAAAAATCTCATCAGGATGTACAAAACATGCTTTTACAAATACTGGAAGACGGACAAATGACAGACAGCACGGGTCGTGTAATCTCATTCAGGCAAAGTTATGTAATCTTAACTTCGAACATAGGTTCGGATAAATTGGACAGAAAAAATCTTGGATTTGCCGGAGCTGACGACCAAGCTTTTTCTCAAATGGTCAGAGATGAAATCAAAACACATTTTAGACCGGAGCTGCTTAATCGATTGGACAGGACTATTGTTTTTAATCCGCTGCGCAAAATTCATTTGAAGAAAATCTTACGCAAACAATTAAACGAGATTTTGGAGCGCGTCAATATAAGCCAGAGCGTTGCGTGTACTGCAGGAGATGATGTTTTGGAATGGCTTTTGTCTCAACCGCTGCCGGCAGAAGAAGGGGCGCGAGCAGTGCGTAGATTGTTAGAACGAGAGATTACATCCATGATTGGCCGAATGCTTACAGAAAAGCCCGAAATACGTAAAATTAGATTTAAAGTCGGTAAGGAAAAACTCTTAGCTCTATAATTACCAAACATTCAATATAAGTAATTAATTGGTATTCAGAAAAAACCATCAAGCAAGCGGTTTATTTGATAGTGGAAAAAATTATTAAAACCTTTAATCGGAATCATTTATCCGTACGTACGAAAAGATGATACCTTTTCTAAAAACTTTCATTTAAGTTTAAAATGTTTACAAAGCCATTTATCGCCGGTAAAACGGCCACACGTTAAATATAAAGTTTCATCACGAGTACCAAGAGCTGAACGGATAAGTTCTACCGCTTCTTCACAGGGATAAGGATAAATCCATACACTGCTTTGCAGTTTAACCAAATCATTTTTCTTAAGAAAAGCGCGCAGACTGTCTCGAGTCTTATTGAAATCCACCGGGATATCGAAAATAATAACTCGCCATTTCCTATCCCATCGTCTGGGTTTATTTATTTTAGTCTCACGTAATTCGTACCTAACTATTTCTTCTTGTCCTTTCGGAGTAACTTTAATCATCTCCTTTCCGTTACCATCTATCCAAACTTTGATCAAACCCCGCTTTTGAAGTCGTTTTAAGACAAGATTTAAATTTTTCTTATTACGAGAAACCGGTCTCTTGCGATAAACAGGTACGGCTTTTGCCAGTCCGGGCATCAAAATGAAGACAGAGCATACGCCCAAAACAGCTATTAATTTTAGTACTGTCTTTGTTATTTCACCGTATTTAATATTTTTCGAACCTCTTTTCTCTGGCATATTTATATGGTCTCAAGGTATCATCTTTCCGTACGTACGAGAAGATGATTCTGCGTTAACACTAATAATTTTACTCTAATTTTACTCTGGCTAGTAAGAAGATGAACATTTGCGATACAATGGAGTCGCAGTCTTTTTGAATGTGCGATTTTTTAGTACGACATTCAAAATCGATATACGAAACTTATGCCAAGAAAATCATTCCAAAAAAGAGGCGGATCGCGTGGTGCCCGTAGACTTGCGCGCACAATGATGTTGGCAACCGCATTAAACGCCCAGCAGGCGCAAGACAGTCGACCCACCGGAGACACTCCACTTACAGACGAAAGTCAGTTAACTGACGTGTCACGCCCCTCTCCGCTTGAACTTCCAAAAAAATCATACGCTCAGGCAGTTGAAATTTCTTCTCAAAGAGACCGTGAGAAAAAAATGATCCAAACCGCTGAGACTTTGGGAAAGGGGCCTGTTGTTCCGGAACTCACGCCCGCTGCAGCACCGAGCACAGCCGAAGCCGTCTCTCAAGCAAGGGTACGAACAGCTGGTCGCGCAGGTGAAGAGACTGTAGAAGAAGGAGCACCAAGTGTTAAAAAAGTTGAGGCTGCGGATCTAAGAGCGCAACAGCAACAAGAAGCGCGAAAATTAAAAGCATCAGCCGAACAGCAGGGGTCAAAGCTCCAACAGGCGCAAAAGAAGATGCAGGAGGGAAAGCGCAAGCAATTGCAAAATCTCTGGCGCTTCATTAACGGCATAGACGCCCTGACCGCCGAAGATATTGTGGGCCTCGTCTTAGTTCTTTTTATGATGAACGCTCAGCTTATAAACAAGGTATCCTTTAAATTTGACTGGATACCGGAGCTAAATATATTTGAAACAGCCGGAATTACATGCGTGGATTGTCTTTTTTGTACTTCAGTCGTCCCAATGTGTTTGCCCGGCTGTATCATAATTTTAATCATACTCGGTATTCTTAGCGGCACCTCTTCGCTATTAAATCTAATATCTTGAACAATGTGATATTATAGATTACGAATTACGAATTTATACGAATGTCACGAATAGTTAACGAATAATTCTCCTATACCATATTCGTAACCATTCGCCTGCCTGCCGGCAGGCAGGTAATATTCGTTGCGCGATTCGTCAATTCGTCACCATATATGACTGAAAAAACCAAAAAAATACTCTTCATAGCCGGATTCGTTGTCCTGTCCGTTGCAATCGGATTCGCACTGTACTACTTCTTTTTCCGCCCGCTTATCTCGCCCACTGAAGAGGCTCCAACTGTCCCGGCAGATCAAATTTACGGAGGATTGCCCACGGCCGGAGAAGGTGTACCCGGCGCACCAACAGAAGTATTGCCACCGGGTTTGTTGCCACCTACTGCGGGAATAACGCCCGGAGAAGCTTTAGAAGGGGAACCATCTCGCGTTACACTCCTGTATGACGCGGTTTCTCAGGCCGTAACTCCATCACCGGACGGACAAGGAGCGCGATTTTATGATCCTGATGACGGACGATTTTACCGCGTTAATCCGGACGGCAGCATAACTCGCCTGGGTGACAAACAATTTTTTAATGTTGAAAATGTGAGCTGGGGACAGAAAACCGATAAAGCTGTCCTGGAATTTCCGGATGGCAGCAACGTCTTGTATGACTTTACAGCAAAAAGACAAACCACTCTTCCAAAACACTGGGAAGAATTTGCATTTTCTCCGGATGATGAGCAGATTGTAGCAAAAAGCATAGGAATCGATCCCTCAAACCGCTTTCTGATCGTAACCTCACCGGATGGTAATGAAGCGCGAGCCATTGAACCTTTGGGACAGAATGCAAATAAAACAATTGTTGAATGGTCTCCCAATAATCAGGTTATTGCATTTGCTCTAACCGGCAAACCTCAACCAGACGGCGCTCAAGAGGTTTTGTTAATTGGAGAAAATCGCGAAAACTTTAAGTCGCTTATTGTTCCGGGTCGCGGATTTCAGCCAAACTGGTCCCCTACCGGTAAACAAATTTTATACAGCGTGTATCATGAACGAGATGAATTTCGCCCATCTTTATGGGTGTCCGGAGGCGTTGGCGATCAAATTGGTGAGGATCGTCGAGGTTTAAATCTAAAAACATGGGCAGACAAATGTGCGTGGGTTGATGAAAACGATCTTATTTGCGGGGTGCCTCAATCTTTGGAAATTGGCGCCGGCTTAGCACCGCAGAATTTCACAAACGTGCCTGATGATGTTTACCGCGTTAATTTACGCACCGGAGTTTCAACTAAAATCAATACGCCTGATCAAATTTATCCAATCAGCAATCCGGTTGTAAGTGCGGACAAGAGCAAACTGATTTTTTCAGACGCTTCTACCGGAAGATTGTATGAGTATGATTTACCTTAATTCGCATTTCGCCATTCGCAATTTGCTCTTGGCAATTTTTTTTAACACAAGCGAAGAGCGAAGAGCTAATAGCGAAAACCGAACCATATGTTAAAACAACGACGCATTCTTTTATCTCTCAGCATAGTTATCTTCGTGCTGGTTGCCACGGCTTTTACTTTTCGCGTTGTTCAATTCAAAAAAACGCATTATAAAGTTGGGAGTGTTCCACCTGAAATTGTAAATCAGCTCTTGCCCAAAGATGTACCTATTTCATCAATCCGTCCTCCGGCTTTACGCGCCATTGATCCGATAAGATACGGCGGCACAACATCTGTCGTCTCAATAATCGAGTACGGAGATTATGAATGCGAGTACTGCCGCCGGATGAGAACTGAAATCGATAGCGTTGCCCGTTCATACAACGGATTAGTGCGATTTGTATGGCGCGACTTCCCTATTGAAGAAATTCACAAAGGTTCGACTGAAGTGGCGATTTTTGCGCGCTGTGCCGCATTGCAAGGAAAGTACTGGCCTATTCATGACGCGCTAATGACAGCGGAAAAACTAAATGAAAAAACTTTGCAACAAATTGCGGACAGTTTCGGTCTAGACCCGATATTCCAAAAATCATGCCGCCAAGATGCCGCAATGGAACAAATGGTATTGCGAGACTTGTCAGAGGCTCGAGCTGATGGCATTAATAGCGCGCCATTTATCTTTGTAGGCACTCAAGCTTTTGACGGATATGTTGATGCGGAAACTTTAAGACAGGCAGTTGAAAAAGCGATTTCTTCAACATGAATCTAAGGAATGGTGCAGTTCTAACATCAGCGTTTTTTGCACTAACGTTAATTTTTGTTTTATCCACACCTTTGAATGCTCAGGAGAAAATATGCTGTCTGTGTGCACCTAAAGATAGCCCCGCGGACAAAGCTTGTATCACCGGAGAAGTAAAGACTTGTGAAGAGCTGATCTCAAAAAGTAAAAACAAGGAACTGTCCAAGGTTAAATGCGAATCACTGGTCGAACCGGAAAAATGTCGCCCAAAAGGCGAGTTAACAGGAATTTGCGCTATAGGCCCGATAAACGAAGGAACTTATAGCACAGCCGCAAGCTCAGATGCCGGCTCTAAGCCGCTCGAAAAACCGGTAATTCCGGATTTAATGGTTGATATACCCGGGCTGACATTCTCAAATAAATTGGAAGAAAGAGGAACCGAAATAGAAATCCCTTTCCTGGCTCAATACATTGCCGCTGTATATCGTTATCTCACGGGTGTAGCCATTGTAGCTGCAGCCGTTATGATCGTATACGGTGGTTTTTTATACATTGTGGGATCAACTATGGGGAACGTCCAAAAAGGAAAAAAGTTGATAGCTGACGCGATCATTGGTCTTATTTTAGTTCTTGGCGCATACACGATTCTAAACACATTAAATCCGGATTTGCTAAAACTTGATGCCCTTAAATTAACGGTAATAAAACCCTTTTCTTACGTGCCGGACGCAACATACCAACGGACCCAGACATTGGCTCATGCTAGCGGCTATAAACCAGAACCTGATGTTGTGAGCGCTCTCAAGACCAGCACAGGAGGCAGCCGGCCGCCTGCAAGTACGCATTCCGATACCCCTTTAGACAGTCGAATAGATATTCCACGCGATGAAATATTCAAAATTTTGGAAGATGTCGCCAAAAAAATAAATATCGACCCCTGTATTCCAAAAGCAATCCTAGCTACGGAATCCGGTTTTAAAAACAATGCTATAGGCCATGATGAAGATGCACCGGTTCTCGTTGTGCAAGCACGTTTGGATTTCTTACGAAGCGGGAAAAAATATTCAGGTGCTACTTTTGAACCACCAAAAGATTTGCCCGATAATTGCACAAAAGCTCTGTCGAGTATATGTACTAAAGCAATAAAAAGAACCGCAAATATAAGAAATGATGATACATTTAAACCAACGCCACCGTTTTTTGGATTAGATTGGCGATTTCCACATGGTATAGGTTCGGCTCAGTGCACAATTTTTCCTCCGGATACCAAAAGACCACATTGTTACGGACCAAATGGAGAACACGGTCGTCCTATTGGCGGCACTTGTTACACCGTCCCCATTCTTATGACTTGGGAAGGTCAGATGGAGTGTATGATGAAACTTCTCAAAGCCGCAGGAGCAAAAACACCGTGTGGTTATTTTAAGGCATTTGGTGGAATAACTACGCAAGACCCTGATTGCACCGGCACGCTTTTATCTCGTAAAATGAAAGCATATAATAATTGTAAAGCTGGACGATTATAATAATTTCTTACTATCAACCCATGAAAAACTTTAATTCAAATTATTCAAGAACAGCTGTAACGCTAATCGGTTTTTTATTCCTCTCTTTTTTATTGGCTGGGAATGTTTTGGCTGTCACCTGCTGTAAATGCACGACTAAAGATGACCCCAAGACAAACATCTGTATTAAAACCATTGAGCAGGATTGCACAAAGATGCCGAGCAAAAGCGTTAACGCGGATGTAAATACGCTTAACTGCACTGAGTCATTGGGCTTGCCGGATCAGGGAAAATGCAGAGCTGTTTCCGGTGGTGGAATATGTGTTGAGGGGCCGGCTGAAGAGTTCACCTACAAACCGGCTGCGAGTGATGAGAAAATCGAGCACCCCGCATCCTTAGAGCAAACGACCGAAGAACAAGCAACCAAAGCTATTACGCCTCCAACATTAGGTATAGATATTCCAGAGCTATATTTCTCCAAGAAAGTAGTGGCTAGTGGTGGTTTTCTGCATATTCCCTTTATCGGAGAATATATCGCGGCGATTTATAAATATTTGGTCGGTATTTCTATCGTAGCTGCTGCGATTATGATTGTGTACGGAGGATTCAGATATATTACCGGAGCATCAATAGGGAGCGTTCAAAGAGGTAAAGAGATCATCCGTGATGCGCTTATCGGACTGCTCTTGGTACTTGGTTCATATACGATACTCGCCACAATAAATCCTGATACCTTATCTTTTAAGGCCGTGCGTCTGACACCAGTCATGACAGATGACTATAAATTCATGATCCAGAAGACGGGTTTTAAATGGCCTGAAGGGACCACTCAAGCTGAGGTTGAATCAGCGGCCAGCAATGAACCCCTCAGCGGTTCAGCGGATTTAGTTGCACCTCAAGAGGGAGAAAATGTTTCATTAGAAAAAATTGATCTCACAGGTCTCACAACAGCCGCACAAAAACTCGATAAATTCTGTTTAGACTCTGCTACAGCAGCTGGACTAGAAACATATGATAAAAAAATCCAAGCTTTGGTCAAGGTCGTACTTGGTTTCCATAAAGTTTGTATCCAAGATAAACAATGTGCGTATTATCGAGGTGGTTTTACATCCTTCCCCAGCGGCAAAATACAGGGTACGTCTTTGGATATACCTTATGCTGAAAACAAATTGAAGGCTTTTATGAACAGAAAGCTGAATATAAACAAGCCATGTAAGGCATTATGGGAGGGGTTAAGGGCTGACTTCTATTCACCGCCCGAAAAAGGTACCTATAAGAATCTCGAAGAGTTTAAAAAACTCATAGCTGAAAAGAAAGTACGTTATAAAAACTTTTTACCTGGCGGCGGCTGTTATCAAGAGGTTTTTGCCCAATATCAAAGAGAATTTGGTGATAGGTATGAAGAAGCTGGAATCTTAGCTGGTGATTGCGGTACCACACTCATAATGATGTATAAATGCGCTGGTGGAAAAGTTTCACGACCTACTGGAGGCAATCCTGCGAATATTGGCCAATATACCAGTGGTCAACGGTATGAATATGGCCCTGAAGGTAAGGATGTAGTGGTATGGAAAGCAAAAGATGCTGAAGATTTTGAAAAACAAGTTAAAAATAGAGGTGGACTAAAATTTGGTGATATCTTTAATATCGGTAGCCAAAACTGGCAACATAATTTTATGTACACGGGTGGTAGAGATGATGTACCTTTTGAGTTTATAGAAATGGGTAGCAGCGGCAATGACGGAAGCGGCGGTGTTAAAGTCTCTATAAAAGGAATTGGAGCGCCAATTGGCGGCATGTATTCCTGGCCAAAGGGATCAACTCCTCTGCAATATCTAAAAACCATGATGGATAAGAGCAAGCAGGGGAAAAATATTTTCCCTGTCACAGTTTGGCGCCCATATGACTATGAACCATGCGGTAGTCGTAGTGAATGTAAACAAGGGCAAGCATGTAAATGCACTACTAGTGATACGAAAAATAGAGAAAAATGGCTTAATAATGCGTGTGCCAGTGCCAATCTTTGTCATTCTGTAAAACTTTATATTACTTGTCTTAATGACGAACACTGCGGAGTAGGTACGACTTGCAGATGCACAGGAGGGGGCACAGACTGTAAAAACAAATCTTGTTATCCTACAACAAAGTAAACTTACTATTCATACACGCGTGGCAGTCTTAAAAGATGACTAACTGACAAATCTACACTTGTTCAAAATGTGACACTCAATTTCCCAAATGGACCAAACGATTATAATGATTTTATGATACTAATCCATGAAAAACTTTAATTCAAATTATTCAAGAACAGCTGTAACGCTAATCGGTTTTTTATTCCTCTCTTTTTTATTGGCTGGGAATGTTTTGGCTGTCACCTGCTGCAAATGCGCAACTAAAGATGACCCCAAAACAAACATCTGCATAAAAACCGTTGAGCAGGATTGCACAAAGATGCCGAGCAAAAGCGATAATGTGGATGTAAAGGCACTTAACTGTACTGAATCGCTGGGCTTGCCGGATCAGGGAAAATGCAGAGCTGTTTCCGGTGGTGGAATATGTGTTGAGGGGCCGGCTGAAGAGTTCACCTACAAACCGGCTGCGCGACAAGAAGAAGTTACTCATCCCGCTGGTGTGTATTCGCATACTTTGCCGGTCACTCCACCTAAATTAGGCGTTGCCATACCCGGGCTCGAGTTTTCAAAAAGGGTTGTTGCAAAAGCAGGTTACTTTGAGATTCCCTTTATCGCCGAGTATATAGCAGCGATTTATAAATTTTTAGTCGGCCTTTCCATCGTAGCGGCCGCGATTATGATTACCTGGGGCGGATTCCGATATCTCACCGGCGCCTCAGTTGGAGGTGTACAAAGAGGAAAAGAAATCATCCGTGACGCGCTTATAGGACTAGTATTGGTTCTTGGTTCTTTTGTAATCCTAAGCACATTTAACGAAGAGCTCGTCAGTTTAAAAGGCATTCGAGTCGAAGCTATTACCGGAGATTTTGACTTCTTCTACAAAGACGGAGTAGGAACCGGTATTCCGCATGCTTCTGATGACGCAATCAAAGAACAGGAATCCAAGGAAGTTCCCGGTACTCCGGGCACAACAAAAACATATCCGTCTTTAGCGACACCACCATCACCCGGACAAACACAAGTGCCTCAGCCAGTGACACCGGGAGTGACACCGCCATCGCCCGGACAAACACCAGCATCTTCACCGACACCATCAACTCAGCCCGGTCTGACGCAAGTGCCACCCCCTGTGGTAGATGAAATTGTTGACCTGGTGGATTTAACATCGATCACAGAAATGGTCGAAAAGAGAGAAAAGGATAAAAAGAAGGATCCGCCCGGAGCCGCAGAACTTTTAAATTTCTATTGCACGCCTAAAGATGAAGCGGAAATAGCCACCTCCTATGAGGACAAAATCAAGCTGCTAGTAAAAGCCACCATGGGATTTTTCAAGGTCTGTATCGAAGAAAAAATGTGTGTTTATTGTCAGACTTGCAGCACAGTAATTCCCACCGGATCAATCGGTAAACCACTACCATCTGTTTCTTTTGCCGTAGATTTTGCAGTTGCCCATGGATATACACCACCATCAGGAGTATGGGACGATATAGATTGTAATTCTCGCTATGAAAAAAGAGGCAAATATAGTTCTGATAAAAATCGGCTGGGATATGACCCAGTCGAAGGTCCCAAATCCAGACTCGTCCTGTTGCAAGAAAAACCTTCATGTCTTGTGGAGCCGCAGGCTGTATACGAAAGGTATGTACAGGACATTATGAAGGCCAAATATTTTGCCGGTGATTGCGGCACATTTACCAGAGCGATTTACGGTTGCGCCAACGCTAAAAAGCAGAGCACTCCAACCGTAACACGACAAGGTAAAAAAACCGCGTATCTGGACGGAGGTGCTATCGAAGAAGTTAAAGACCTACCAATGACGATCTTAGCGTCCACGATGGACAAAGACTTAAACGCGCTTGCCGCTAAAAAAGGCGGACTCAAATTCGGTGACATGGTTTATACCTGTTGCGGTGGAAAGCCGGGAACATATTCCGCACATTGGGCTTTATATACAGGCGGCAGGCCGGATGTACCTTTTTCATTTATTGAAATGGGTGGCTCTCAGCCTCCGCCCGGCAAAGGCGGAAGCATCAAAGTGCCAAACGTCGGAGGCATTATTGGTGGTGTAGTTATTAGGCCAAAAGGCTGGACTATTCAGGATTACGTGAACATGTTCACACAAAAAAAACCATTGCTCTATGTGCCTTCCGGTAAAATATGGGGGTATGGTCCGGGTACACACGATCCAAAAAGAGGGTTGGTATTTGTCTTCCGTCCGTACGCAGATCAGAGTCTTGTAGAGTAACGATTTACTTGGCAGTCGGTTGCGCTCGTGGCAGTCTTGAGAGATGAAAAATTCTCAAATCTACACATGTTCGAAATGTGATGCACAATTTCCAAAATGGGCAGGAAGATGTGACTCCTGCGGCGAATGGGGATCACTGTCAGAAGAAATATCTGCGACGCCGGAACTCAGACGCAGGACCTCGGACGCAAAAATAAAATCTGCGAAAACGGTTTCTTTTGCGGAACCTGGAGGATTTGCGAGCGCGGATTTGAAACCAACCGGAACTTTGGCGATTGATCTCACATTGGGCGGCGGTTTAGTTGATGGATCAATAACACTTGTGGCTGGCGAACCGGGAATTGGAAAATCAACACTTTTAGCACAACTCGCTTTAACGATCGCCAGACGCCAGACCTCAGACGCCAGACCTCGGACTCCAGACACCGTACCAACTGTTTTATATATAACCGGCGAAGAATCCCCAGCGCAGATCAAACGCCGATTAGAAAGACTTACAGATAAAATTCCAGACTCATTTCATTTTCTTGATCACACTGCAGCAGAAGTGGTGGCTGCCACAATTGAAAAAGAATTGCCCGCTCTCACAATTGTGGACTCAATTCAAAGCATGAGACTTTCGGATATCTCAGGTGAGCCTGGGAGTATTAGTCAGGTCAAAGCATGTGCTGCAACTTTGGCTGGCGCTGCCAAGCGTTCGAATCGGCC
>JAHIUG010000057.1 GCA_018817245.1 Patescibacteria group bacterium
ACACCACCATGAGAGATGATTGCAATTGTCTTGTGATCTTTTGAAGTGATTTCATTAAAAACTCTAACTACTCTTTCTTTAATTTCTTCGTAACTTTCAGAGCCAGTCACATCATGATAGATTTTGTCTTTAGAAATTTTTTCAAAATCAACTGGATGTTCCTTTCTTGCTTCTAATTTCGTAAGACCTGTTAAAACACCATAATTATTTCGTTCCCTTAGATCCTCAACAACTTTAACAGGTACATTTAAAATTCTCTCAACCTCTTTAGCCACTTCTTTCGCTCTTATTTTTGGACTAACATAAATAACCTCTATTCCTTTATTGAGAAGTTGTCTTGCTAATTCTTGAGATTGAATTTTGCCTTTTTCAGTAAGGTGATCATCATAATCGCCACCAAATCTTTCTTCAATATCTCCCGTAGTCTCTCCATGACGAATTAAATAAATTTTCATAGTTAAAACTTTGAATTTTTTAATTATTTTTCAATATTCAATTATATTCGAACCATACACGTAATCGTAGATCATTGATCGTGATATGTAAAACACCCTGGATTGATTATTTGAAAAATCACCCTCTTGGGTTAAGAGGGGTCTGCCTGCCGGTAGGCAGGGTTGGGGGAGTTACTGTATGTAGTTCGGATAAATGATTGTGGAACTAACCCCCTCGCGCTCCCCCTTAAGCTGATCAATGGGGAGATCCCTTTTGATTTATGGCATGGGAATCAGGATCAACCTTGTGCCGTCTACGACTAGCAAATTTTTCCCTTCCTCATCGCTCGCAACATCACGTGGGCCGGAGAATTGATCGGAAGTTAATTGCGCTCGCAAACTTCCATCTTTGTTGAAAATTAGGATTCGCTTGTCAGCCGGGTCAGTGATTACAATTCTGTCTATATTGGCTTCAGTCCAAATGGCTGAGGCTGCTCTAAGTGGCGGATCAATATCTGTGAGATTAAAGCCCTCCTGACCACCTGATAGAAAACGGGTCACATTTCCGTCAGGCTTTATTACATAAACGCTGCCGTCGATTGCCATTCCTACTGATCCGGTAAGCGAGACATCTGAGGCCTTGATATATCCTTGTGCGGTACCAAATCCACTACCTGAGCCCTCTGCGCGCCAGACCTGCCCATTTGAGCCATCTAAAGCGTAAGCGCGGTTAGCGTAGACCACGAGGTCATTTGTAGTTTCAGTTTGTGATTGATAGGAAATTGCACTCACAGTGTCATTCAGTTTATTTAAGGCAAACATTTTTGATGAGGCAGTAATGAAGATCACGGAATTGTTACCAGCTGATCCAGCTACGACTTGTTCTGCATCTTCGGGAAGCGCGATTTTTTTCACGTCCTTACTCTCCAAATCGGTTTTTAAAATTGTGCGAGTGGAATTGTCTACAACATAAGCAGTATTACCAATCAGCACAGGCGCAGCCATTGTTCCTGCTGAAACGCCGTCGAGTGCAGTTAATACGTTCACCGGGTCTACAGCTGAAATTTTTTGCAAACGCTCGCGCAGCTTGTTTAGTTCATTATTGAGACCATCAACTTTATCTTTGTTCTCTTCTTTGTTCAGATCAAGACCGGCCAGTAATCCAACGGCTTCGTCGATCTCTTTTTTGGCTCTGATGTCATTTCCGTACACAAGATCGGACTCAGCCTTATTCCTGCTGTCAGAAGCTTGCTCATAAGTTGCGGTCCATGCTGAGGCCTCAACGGCTAATCGCTGATTACGTTTCCAGATTCCAACAACAGCAATGATAATGATAAGAGTAGCGCCAACAATCATAAGTGTTCGCTTTCTCTTCTTGTTAAACATGCTGCCATGACCGGCGCTCATTCCTCGCAAGCTTGATAATTGAGCGACGTCCTGGTATTTAAATTTTGTTAATCTTTTAATAGCTTGAAACGCATATCCAAGGACGCCTGAGACGATATGCATTGCTTTTTCCGTTTTATCGCCACTTGGTGTTGCCGGGCTAAGAGTGGGTGATAAGCGTTGTTCGGCTTCTTGCTCGGTTTTTCGCAATCTGTTGATTGAATTAGTGCTGTTCTCTACTGGTTCGTTTTCTTCCTCAGGCGGGATTATCGATGGTTTTTCAAGCTCGCAACATGCCACTACAGCCGCGATGAAATCATCCGGTATGCCGCGTTTGTCCAGATCCTGTTTTATTTCCAAAGCCGCTGAAACAGGTGGCATAGATGTTAGGCGCTCTTTGATTCTAAGCTCATTTCGCAGGCGTTCCAAATTGGTACTTCCGGCGATCAGAACATCGCCTTCCTTAATGTCTCCGCAGATCAGTGAGGCGAATGGTTTTTTGGGATCAACATCAACAGGTTGTTCCAGCGAGCCAAAAAGATCAAAAGTACGGTAGCCGCCATCTTCTTGTTTTTGTAAAAATACATTCATCAGTCTACCTCTGCCAGTCAGACAGACGTGGTTTTGTGAGAGTTCCAATATAAAGATGTTCACACGGTTCCAACTAATGGGGGTTGGTTCACCTTGTAAGAATTTTTGGACCGCTTCATTCAGTCTTTGAATCAATTTTTCAAAACGCGCCACCGGATCCTGTTCCACATCAATGATCAATAGACGTGTCTGATCCACGGTCTCATTGATCACATCCAAGAGTCGCTCATATGCATATAGAGTTGAGTGCAGCTCAGCAAGGATTAAAATCTTCGTGCCTTTTTTCTTTTGAGTTGTTCCTTCGAATCTGAATATGCCCAGGATTTTTTCATCTGTAGGGCTTTTTGCTACTTCTATTTCTGCAATTTTGAATTGTTGCTCAACCATGGGATTTTCTTATAATATTGCTTTTTCCGAAGTATACTTAAAACAGATTTATACGTCTATCCTATGCCTTACGTGCGCATTTTGGCAGCCCCTTGTCAAGAGCTGATTCTCAAGGCAGGATATGGGGTACAATATGCTTGAACACCTTTTTGGGTCAAAGACTCGAGTCAAACTGCTTACATTGTTTTTGCACAATCCTGATAGTTTATTTTTCGTACGGGAATTAACGCGTCTTATTGACACCCAGATTAACGCGGTTAGGAGAGAGTTGGAAAATTTGGTTGAATTGGGATTGATCAATGAAGCGGATAAAGAGAGCACGGAAGATAAGCGACCCGGGCTTAAGCGAAAGTATTACACCATGAATCAGGATTTTCCGCTTATGCAGGAAATTCGTGTGCTCATAACCAAAGCGCATGTGTTGATGGAAAGGCGTTTGGACCGTGAGATAACTGCGCTTGGAGATATTAAATATGCCGCCTTGCTCAATTCTTTTATTGGTAAGAGCGGGGCACCGGTGGACATGTTTTTGGTGGGAGATATTAAATCCTCAGCTGCTAAAAAATTTGTTACCGGTTTAGAAAAAGAATTGGGATTTGAAATTAATTTTGCCTGCTTCACTACGCAAGAGTTTAAATACCGTAGAGAAATAACTGACAAATTCCTGTACTCTATACTGGAGTCTCCAAAAAATGTTTTAGTGGATCATCTGGATCCGTTAGATGAGCTGGTCACATGATAAATGACGAATGACCAAATCCGAATGTCGAATAAAGGAAGGGATCAGAAAATAAATACTATAATTCGTCATTAGTCATTCGTGCTTCGTCATTATCCTCTATGTTTCTATTCATCGACACGCACAAAACAGGTCTAATACGTCTTGGGTTTGTGCGCGCTAAGAAAAATCAAGTAAAAACCTACAATAAGCGCTCTGACGCGCTCCTCGGCCTTTTAGAGTCAAAGCTGGGTTTTTCCAATATTAAACGCTGTAAAGGCATCTGCGTTGTTTGCGGACCGGGTTCTTTTTCATCAGTACGCGGTGGTGTCGTGGTTGCCAACCTTTTATCCAGACTATTGAAAAAATCCCTGTTTTGTGTTTATGTAGATGATGCCAAAGATTTGAGGCTTTTGGCCGAAAGGATAGAAAATGAGGAAATTGCTCCAGTACAATTTGCTTCGCCGGTTTATCTGTCAGAACCAAATATCACAAGAGCACGAGAACACGAGAGCACAAGAGTATGAGAGCAATCCTGTCATCTCGACCAGCGCGGAGAGATCTTTTAGGAAAGATTTCTCCGCTCCCCCAGCGCCTTCAGAAGATGCCGGATCCGGTCGAAATGACAGAAGGAAAGATTTCTCCGTTTCGGTCCACTCCAGTCGAAATGACAGATTGATTCGTAATTTCGTAGACCTACAATAATGAATTGGAAACTACGCACACTAGAAATATTCCCAGGAGCTTTAGTATGGACTACTTTTATAGTGTCCATTGCTCTGTCATTTGTACGACCAATCTGGGTTGTTTATTTTATTATTATTTTTGACCTCTACTGGCTTTTTAGAGTTGCTTATTATATTCCGTTTCTTTTTATCTCGTGGTGGCGTTTTCATCGTGAGACACGTCGTAACTGGCAGCCGCTGGCTGAAGCGCGTCCCGGGTATGATCGCATTCGACATATTATTTTTCTACCAACTGCCAAAGAAGATATAGGTGTAATTCGCGAAACACTACAATCAATACTTGCTAGCACCTATCCTGCCGAACGCATGATGATTATTTTGGGTGGAGAAGATCGATGCGGGCGCGAATCCTTCGAACACAAATTTGATACATTAAAAAGAGACTACGGTCATCGCTTCTTAAAATTTGTAAGCACAGTTCATCCGGGAGATTTGCCTGATGAGATTCCCGGCAAAGGTTCAAATCTTAATTACATGGGGCACCAGATCATGCCTTTGATAAATGAGATGGGCTTGAATTACGATGATGTGATTGTTTCTTCGTTTGATGTGGACACAATAGTTCACCCTCAATATTTCTCAAGGCTCACACATCTTTACCTGACCGTGCCAAATCCAACACGAAGTTCATACCAACCTGTTGCTTTGTATAACAACAACCTTTGGGAATCACCGGCACCTGTTCGTGTAGCCATGTTTGGTACTTCTTTTTGGTTGTTGTCAGAACTCGCGCGTCCAGAGGGGGCCATGACTTTCTCTTCGCACTCAATGAGTTTGCGCATGTTGGTTGATGTAGGATTTTGGCAAAAAGACATTGTGAGCGAAGATTCGCGTATCTTCCTTCAGGGATTGATGCATTACCATGGAAATTATCGTGTTACACCACTCTACATTCCTGTATCAATGGATACTGTGATGACAGGCAATTATTGGCAGGCATTAGTGGCTTTGTATAAACAACTTCGACGCTGGGCTTGGGGGGTGGAGAATTTTCCATTTATGGCCCAGGCTTTTGCGCGTGATAAGGAAATGCCGTTTAGAGTTAAGTTCGGCTTTTTATGGAAGCAGCTTGAAGGAATGTACACTTGGGCAACAGTACCAATGTTGATTTTTCTTTTGGGTCGTTTGCCATTTTGGGTTGCGCCGGAACAGTTTAGAGAATTCGCACTTTTTCAAAATACGCCTTTTACACTTCAGTGGATAATGCGTTTGGCTATGATTGGCGTGTTTGTTTCAGCAGCTTTGGCATTAACGCTTTTGCCACGCAGACCAAGCAATGTCCCTTTGCGACAGGCTTTTGTAGTTGGAGTTCTGCAGTGGGCGCTTTTGCCGATTACGTTCGTTGTTTTTGGTGCTTTTCCGGCAATCGATGCACAAACACGTTTGATGCTTGGAAAACGCCTTGGTTTTAATGTTTCACCAAAGAGAAAGACGGAAGATCTGCCAGCGGGAATTGAAGTCGATATTCAATAGGTATTTATTTTGTATTGGGTTGTGGTAAGGTTTTGTAAGTTAATACTATGGATCCCGCGAAAAAACTTGCCATTAATCTAGTAACTTGGAATTCCCGCGCTTACTTGGGAGGGTTTTTAGCGTCTTTAACGCAGCAAGATTCGCAGAATTTTAGCCTAACGGTTATAGATAATGCTTCGGACGACGGTACTGTGAGCTGGCTGCAGGAAAGACATCCGTATGTTGCAGTATTGCGGAATTTCAGAAATCAGGGTTTTGCGCGTGCTCACAATCAGGCAATCGAGTTGGCATTATCGCGCTGGCAAGGTGAAGATCTGAAGACGCGCTACATTATGGTAGCTAACCCTGATCTTGAATTTGCTCCAAGTGCTTTGCGCGTGATCATTGCTTTTATGGATGCTAATCCTGAAATCGCGGCTTGCGGTCCAAAGTTGTTGCGTATTTTCTTGCGGCCTGATTCGCACAATGAAGAATACGAAACCACGCGCTCCAACATCATTGATTCAACCGGGCTTACAATAAACAAAATGCGACGTGTGTATGATCGGGGAGCTGGTGAAGTGGATGAAGGGCAATACAACGAAACTGAGCCTGTGTTTGGAATAAGCGGGGCGTGCACAATTTTTCGCGCCTCGAATTTGCTTGAGGCAAAGTTGGGGAATGAATTTTATGACGAAGATTTTTTCGCGTACAAAGAAGACGTGGACATGGCTTGGCGAATACAACGTTTAGGTTTTAATACTTTTTACGTTCCTCAGGCAATAGTTTGGCACCACAGACGTGCGCCGTCTGATCCTGGTGCGAGTTGGTTTAAGGCATGGAGAGAGCGGCGTAACAAATCTCCGCTGGTCAATTATCTTTCTTCACGCAACCACTCGTGGGTGGCCATTAAGAATGATGAGATTCTGAATTCGATTTTACATCTTCCATGGTGGGCGTCTTACGAGATTATGAAAACGTTTGCCAATCTTTTTTCACCATCCAGCTTAAAGGGACAATTTGTTTCGCTCGTAGGTGTTCCGAAGATGATAAAGAAGCGCTCGGAATTAAACCGTCGAGTCAAAAGGCAAGGAAGAAATATACGAAGATGGTTTATATAAAAACACGTGAACAATATTCTAACATTCTCAAGAATGTGAGAATGTTTCTAATCTATGATTAAGATTTCATTTGTCACAGTTTGCTATAAGACGCCGAATTTGATTCGACAGCTTTTGCGCGGTTTTGAATCTTTGAATTTACCTTACTCCTTTGAATATCTTTTGGTTGACAATGCGGCCGGAGACGGAACAGGGGATATGGTTAAGCAGCGTTATCCCTGGGTAAAGCTTATGGAGATGCCACGAAATGTTGGTTTTGGTGCTGCTAATAATTCAGCTTTTGAACAAGCTCAGGGAGAGTATGTGATGCTCATAAATCCGGATCTTACGGTTTTTGCGAATGAAGTTGAAAAGTTAGTTGCGTTTGCTGATGAAAATCCGGATGTGGGCTTGGCCGGTCCGAGATTATTGAATCCGGATCTTACGCTGCAGAGATCTTTTCATCGATTTCCAAATGTTTTTATCCCGCTCTACAGACGAACTGCGCTTGGATCAACTCGATTTGGTAAGCGAGCGGTTGATCATTATTTAATGCGTGAGGCGGATATTTCTCAAACTCAGGACGTAGATGGATTGTATGGATCGGCAATCCTTATTCGAAAGCGAGCTCTCGAGGATATCGGGCATTTTGATGAGAGATTTTTTATGTATTTTGAGGATGTTGATTTGTGTCGTCGCGCATGGGAGTCGGGATGGCGAGTGGTTTACGCTCCGGTTGCCGAATTCGTGCATTATCATCAAAGAGAGAGCGAGGTTAAGAGATTCTGGAATCTTATATCCAATCCAACAGCACGCACTCACGTGAAGAGCGGAATTAAGTATTATTTGAAATACGTAGGGAAGAAGCATCCAAGGGAAAGCGTCCGATTTTTGCCAAAACGGCTTGACAGAAATTGATTTTTATGTTATAAAACCAGCATCTCAAAATGGGATAACCGTGCCTGTGCGGATCGCAGGTTTTTCATCCGATAGCTGAGCATGGCGCAGATCTAATACTCGATTTTCGTCAGGCATGCCAAGGATGGAGGTGTACCGTGAAAAACACGACATTTACCATAGACCAGGTGGCTGAACTCCGAAGGTTGGAAAAGTCTCGAATGAGTGAAGGACGGTCGGGATTGCGAGGTGAAGTCCAGGATCTGATTACAGCTGTCAAAACCGGAGATGTAGGATCGCCAGGCGAATCTGAAACTCCGTCTGCCGATCTCTACGCCAACGAGCAAGTTACATCCAAATACGGCTACGTTGACTGGCAAGGTCCGAAACCTGTTCAAGAACAGGCACATGACCTGGTGGAACGTATCTCCGATCTGGACATTTCGCATGTGGATGAGTTAGCTGAGCGGTATTACGAAAGTGATGTCTCAGAGGAGCATGTAGGCGGATACCGTGATGCTGCTGAGAACGGTAGGAGTCTAGTATTGTCAGAAGGCATGGATGGCCTCGTAGTCATACCAAAGATGAGCGCAGTCGCCCGTCTGGAGCAAAGACACAAAGACTGGCCGGATTTCAATCGAGCCATGTTCTATCTCCTGGGAGTCATGAAGGCAGCGCGTTCTGACTTCTACGATTACACGGGAGGAAAGGTAGGACCCAATCGTCTTAGGCTCCACGAGCCAACCGTCAAAGTGATTCAAAAGCTCGAAGCAGATATTCCAGGTGACGTCCTGGTCATCCCGGCTCAGACCGGTCTCTTGCATCGAGGAAAGAGTCCTCGCAGAGCTCGAGTCCGTTTTCAATTCAATGAGTTCGGACTGGACTCTTTCTCAGTGGGTTGCATTCTGCTCACTCATCCTGATCGACTCAAGGACTCCAAGGGTCTTTGGATCGATTGTCCGGGTGCTGAATTCGCCCCGCTCGCTGGCTCTGATTTCTCCGTTGTGCCGTGCTGGTTCTGGCACGACGGCGAGCTCGGCTTCCATTGGTACTGGCATGCTCATGTCCACGAGAGCTCTGGGTCTGCTTCCGCGCGGCTCCCGGAGTAGTCTGCTTTAAGCCTTAAAACCTCAGCTCTTTTTGTACCCTTAACCCTTTAGCGCTGTTTGTTTCAACAAACAGCGCTTTTCTATGCTAAAATTGTACTCGAGAGTAGGGTGATGAACGGCCGACCAAGGTTTGCCGGCCCCGAAATCCTCGAAAGAGCCGTCGCCAGAGTTTCGTACTTCACGGAGTACGGGAGCGTGCGATTCTGACGAGAGATACTCCTTGCCTGTGTCTGGCGGAG
>JAHIUG010000058.1 GCA_018817245.1 Patescibacteria group bacterium
AAGTATGTTGGCGGATATTGGTTTGCACCGCGCGGTCCCGTGTTTTTACCCGGTGTTCCAAAAGAGCAACTTCCAGAAGTGATGCGCGAGCTGATTGAGAAGTTGGATCAGGAGGATCTATCAAAAAGTTTGTTTTGGAGGTTTGAGCCGCTCGTCGAGCTTGGCAAACCGGAGGGTTTTATACCGCTTTGCTTTAGGAGAAACAATCCCACTAATCCGGCCTCTACTTTGCTCTTGGATATTAGTAAAGGCAAAGATGAAATATTGCGCGATATGCACCAGAAGACTCGTTACAACGTGCGTGTAGCTGCTCGCGATGGAGTTACAAGTCGTATTGCCACGCATCCGGATGAAGTTAAAATTTTTCTAAACATGATGCAGGAGACAGCTGATCGCCAACACTTTGTTCAGCATGACAGCGAATACATAGAAAAAGCGTTTAGATTTTTGGTCATGCATGGAATGGCGCGAATACGTTTGGCTGAATATGGTGATAAAATTTTGGCAGCAAATTTTGAAATACAATACGGCAACACACTGACCTATCTTCATGGAGCGTCTTCATCTGACGAGCGCAAGTTAATGGCGCCCTATGCTTTGCACTGGGACGCGATCGCACAGGCAATACGAGACGGAATTATTTGGTATGATATGTGGGGAATCAATCCTGAATCAAAAGCATCTTTTACATACAAAGAATCTTGGGAGGGCATAACAAGATTCAAGCACGGTTGGGGAGGCAAACGCGTTGATCTATACGGAACCTGGGATCTCCCATTCAATTACCCATTGTACAGGTTGGCGTTTTGGAAGCTTTGGAGATCTTAACTTGGGTTTCTGTCATATTGTTAAGCGTGTTATACTAAATACGCCAGAAATAGCTCTAATAAAAATAAAATAAATCTTAACCTTATTTTATGATGAATAAAATGTGCACTCTTCACAAAGTCTCCTGGGTCCTAGTGATCATCGGAGGTCTTAATTGGGGGCTTATCGGAGCCTTTGATTATAATCTTGTAAACGCGTTGATCGGCAACTGGCCGAGCTTGGAACGCATCGTCTATGTGCTTGTCGGTTTGGCAGCCGTAGCTTTGTTATTCTTGTGTAAGTCATGCAAGGCTTGCAAGGCTGCAAAATAGTTTAATTACGTCCGATTTCAAAAATCCCCATTTAGGGGATTTTTGATTTGGTACGCCGACTGGGACTTGAACCCAGGACCTTGGGCTTAAGAGGCCCCTGCTCTACCAACTGAGCTACCGGCGCAAACGAGGAACGAATAGGCAAGCTTGCTTGAATATTCGGGCCGAGTGCAGCGCTGGCAATAGCGTTAGCTATTACCGGCAAAAATTTCCTAGTTGGAAATTTGTGAGCGGATAGTAGCCAATTACGCGGCTAAAGTCAAGGTCGCACAGCAAATAATGCCTTGATAACGTTATTATTCTAAGCTAAGATTATTCTTGTCTACTCTTCCTCCGCCCCTATAGTTTAAAGGATAGAACACAGGCCTCCGGAGCTTGAAATCCACGTTCGATTCGTGGTGGGGGCAAAGCAGAATAAAAGAATACCCGACACGAGAGTCGGGTATTTAAGTAAAGGCTTTAAGGTTTGTTCACGAAATACGAATTGCCGAAGATTGAGACGTAATATCCGTAGTTCGCGATACGCCAATCTTCCTCCCAGCCGCCCAGAGGGAGATTGTTCTGATGGAACCAGATGTATCCGTCGATCCAGGGAAGGTGCTGATTGAGGTATGGATAGCCCGGATTGTTACCGGCGGCGAAGCGGTCCATCCACCAGTTCTGATAACCCGCCGAGCAGGAATTTGAAGCCGCGGTTTCGGCTATGATGCAGGGTGCGTTGGCGCAAAACTGGTCATGAAAGTTATTGTTGGTTTCTTTTTCCATCATGGCCGCTTTAAGAAACCATATGTCATTTGTTTCGCGTTTGCCGTTTTTGCAGGCGTGCACGAAGACATTGTAACCGACCCAGTTGTAATAGACGCGATCAGTCTTCCAGTCAATGTATTTCGCGCCCGCGCCGCCGTTTCCGTAGAATCGCATATTGTAGTTGAGTCCGACGTGGATCCGACCCGGCGCTGCTCGGATGAGCAAGTTGGCCGCGAACACGAAAGCGTCTTTGAAAGCGGTGACACACTGCGTTTTGCTCCAGTTGGGATTGCAGTAGGGAGAATACTCGAGGTTCATCTCCGGAAGAACCGCGATGGCGATTTCGCCGGAATATTCATCTCTGATCCAGTAGGAGAATTGGCGCAACCGGTCGAGGTGCGCTTTAGACAGGTAATGGTAAGGATACTGGCCGGCGAAGGTGTTGACGCGGAGGTCAAGCAACGGCAGGCGTCCGGAATTCCAAACCGCCTGCGCGGTGTCGGCAATGCTTGGCGCGCCGTTTTTCACCGATTCGCCGCTGTCCAAATTCCAGTAGAATTTGTAGAAGTAATGGAATAGGCCGGTGGCCTTGTCAACTTCACCAAGGTGGCTGCGTCCGGAATCTCCGGGCGAGCCTCCGGAGAACAGACCGCGCAGTACGCCTTTGTTGGAAACAGGCAGAGATTTGATCTGCAAAGATGTGTTGCAGCCTTCGTCAACTGCGTTATTACAGTTGTTGTCGATCGCATCGCAAAGCTCGAAGAGTCCGGGCCTTACATAGAGCGATCCATCGTTGCAATCGTTTTGGCATTCAGTGTAGCCGTCTCCGTCATTGTCGGATTCGCTCGGATCCTTGATGTTGTCGCAGTTGTTGTCGGCGATGCCGTCGCAGATTTCTGGAGCCTTGGGATGGATTTGACCGTTCTGGTCTTGGCAGTCGCCACTTTGTGTGGCCGTGTAATTCCCCGAGGAGCCGCACAGACATTTGGCCTCGAATGTGCCGTAGCCGTCGTTGTCTCCGTCGAAATAAAAGATGGTACAACCTACGGCGTTTTCCTCATCCGTCTGTCCGTCGCAGTCGTCATCCTGGTTGTTGCAGGTTTCGGTGTTTGATTGCATGTCCTGAATGCAATTCAGACTGCCGTTTTGGCATTCGGTATGTCCCTGGGCGCAAATGCCGGGAGAGCCCGTATTACAGAACTGGTCACCTCCGGGATTGTTTTCATCCGTCTGTCCGTCGCAGTCGTCATCTTTGCCGTTGCATTTCTCAACGCTCGGAGGCTTTGGCTTGCAGGTTTGCGGAATGCCATTCGCACAGAGCGGCAGCGTAACTTTGCATTCACCCAGTCCGCAAGTCGCGGTTCCGAGGTATTCATCCGTCTGTCCGTCGCAGTCGTCATCTTTGCCGTTGCAAGTTTCCTGAACGGATTGGATGGTTTGCACGCAGATCAGTGACCCCTCTTGGCATTTGCTTGTTCCCACAGAACAGATTCCGGGTTTTTTTGTATTGCAAGGCTGATTTGTATCAGCGCTGCCCTCATCAGTCTGCCCGTCGCAGTCGTTATCCACTCCGTCGCAGACTTCGGTTTGAGGATACATGTCGGGAATGCAGATGATCATTCCATTTTTGCACTCGGAAACTCCTTGGGTGCAGATGCCCGGAATGCCTGTATAGCAGATCCAATCGCCTTGAGGATTGCCCTCATCAATCTGCCCGTCGCAGTTGTCGTCTTCCAAGTTGCAGGTTTCGACTGCGGCCGGGTGGACATCATTGTCCAGATCGTCACAGTCGCCGGTGTTCTCGGTGAAGCCGTCACCATCCCGGTCCATCTGGCCGGGACTGACGGAAGCGTCTTCCTGATTTTCGGCGGGCGGTTCTGGTTGCGGATTGAAACCGCAGTTGCACATAAGCAACATGAAAACAGTCAGTGAAATTTGTCGCGCGCTCATGGTTACCCCCTTTTGTTTATAGCGGGCTATAGATTGTTAAAGACCTGATTCCATATAAAATCATTCAGCGTCAAATGTCAACTATCTGCGTCATTTGTTTTGACCAGTATTTTAGGTTACCACTTGGCCTTTCTTCATTTATTAGATAAGCTGTGCTTTGTATGTCAGAGATGCGAATTATAATCGAACCCATTTCGTTAGATGAGTTACAGAAAATTGCAGAAGAGCGATTCGGTGATATGGTTAAGGCCGTGGTTGATGTCCAAAAGCAGATCATGGCCATAGGAGGAGAGCTCCATGCTGACGAAGAGGCCCTGTTATTGGAACAGGGATCAAAACAAGATGATTTATGGGGCATTAATATTTATCCGGATGAAGCACCAGAGAAGCAAATAGAGTTTGATTCCATGATAAATTTAAGGCCTCGTCAAGGAAATCGTTCGCGCAGTGTGGAGGATGCGGAAATAAGACGAAAGATCGAAGAAATTGTCAGAGCTCTAATCAAATAATATGGACGCTGTCTTACACAAGGGGCTTACGCAAGAGCGATGGTCTGAGCTGTCACTCATGGAACAGCTTGGAAATATTAGTAGTGAAGTTGGACGAGCGATTAACCGTAATCGTAGAGGTGATAAAGTACAGTGCGATAGAGCTTTGGAGCGAGCACTTGAGTTATTTGATATTACTATGGCAGATTCCAGATGGAGGCATCGCTTGAAAGAAATTGCGCGAACCCGGGAAATTGTTTGTGATGTATTTTATGGCGATAACCAATATAAAGTTAGTCTCGAAAATCTGGATAAATATTTTAATCAATTTGCCTACGCAGCCAGATTAGAACACGAAAAACGATTAATGATATACGATTAACGATATACGATTTTATGAGAATGACACATCTATTTACCAAAACCCAGAAAGAGCCACCTAAGGAGTCAGAATCTGCGAACGCGCGGCTTTTGGTTCAGGCCGGTTTTGTCGATCAACTAATGGCCGGGGTTTATACATATTTGCCGCTTGGTCTGAAAGTATTGCAGCGCATTCAATCCATTGTTAGAGAAGAGATGGATGCTATTGGAGGGCAAGAGATTTTAATGCCAGCGCTTCTTCCTGCTGAACCCTGGAAGACAACCGGTCGATGGAAAGATCCAGGTCCAGAAGTAATGTTTCAATTTAAGGGCTTGGGAAAGCGCGATGTTGGTTTAGGTTGGACGCACGAAGAAATCGTAACTCCATTAGTACAAAAGTTTGCGAAGTCATATAAAGATTTTCCTGTTGCGGTTTATCAGATGCAGGATAAGTTTCGGAATGAATTAAGAGCTAAGTCCGGGATTTTGCGCGGTCGCGAATTTAACATGAAAGATTTGTACAGCTTTCACACGAGTGTGGAAGATATGGAGGCGTATTACGATAAGGTTTTGGAAGCTTACAAACGTGTGTTTGAGCGTTGCGGAATTGTTGCAATTCCAACCGAAGCTTCAGGCGGTGCCTTTTCCAAAGTAAGCCATGAATTTCAGACGCCCACGGAAAGCGGAGAAGATACAATTTTTGTAAACAAGGCAGGAGATTATGCGTGGAACAAAGAGATGTTTCCAAAGATGAAAGACGGAGATGATGCTCCGGATGGGTCGGGTCCTGTGAAAGAAACAAAGGCTATTGAAGTTGGAAATATATTCAAACTGAAAAATAGATTTACTGATGCTTTCAAATTTACTTTTGTTGATGAGAAAGGAAAAAAGCAGCCTGTGTACATGGGCTGTTACGGAATCGGTCCATCTCGCGTTATGGGTACTATTGTCGAAGCCTCGCATGACGAGCGTGGAATGATATGGCCCAAGAGTGTGGCTCCAATGCCCGTGCAATTGGTTTCACTTCAATCCAAGGACAAGACAATGCAGGAAAAAATTGAGAATAAGTCTGAAGCTCTGTATGAGGATTTTAAGAAACTGGGTGTTGAAGTTTTGTGGGACAACCGTGACATGTCTATTGGTGAAAAATTAGCGGACGCTGATTTGATAGGACTGCCATTACGGCTGGTTGTCTCAGAAAAAACTTTAAAAGAAGATTCTGTGGAATGGAAACTGCGCGCAGAAAAAGAAATGCAGCTCGTTAAGCTGCAGGATGTTTTGGAAGAGGTTGTAACTTTTGTTAGGGAATAAATAAGTATAGAGTATACAGTATTGAGTATTCAGTATATCTATTTGAACATACTGTATACCGTATACTGCATACCGAAAACTTTCTAAAAGCTCCTCGGATTGTGGGCGTGAGCTTTTGCAATTTCTGAATCTAAAATTTTTGGTTTAACAAACAGTATGATCGCCACTAAGTGGCGATCATTTAGTACCTGGCACCGGCGTACCTGGTACCTGGGGGGGCAGGTATGACTCTCAAAAGGCAGTATTTATTGGCTTTTGTGTGTTTAAAGACGACGGGTACCTGGTACCTAGGTGCCAGGTACCGGGAAAGTGGGCTTGACAAAATGGTCAAAATTTGGTATATTCCCGCCATGTCTTGCACATTTACTTAGAAACAACTTTGGCATAATGTCGAAGCCCAACAACCTCGGGCAGAGGTGAGCTTACCGGCAATCAGTCGGTGAGGAGGCAGAGATGAAGTACGGAGAATTGAATCTCGGTCAGATCGAGGCCTTGGTCAACAAACTAGGTGGTATGGAGGGCGTGCGAAAGTTTCTGAGAGACGAGCTGGTAGTCCGAGAGCTCGACCCCAAGGAGCTCAAGCCTTGGCAGAACATCAAGCTCGGCACCCACGCCAAAGACGAGCTCGTTCGCGAGTTGGAGGTGTCGGACTTCCACGTGAGCGACTGGGCCAAGGACATGATGGCACAGGACGCCTTCACGGTGGCTACGGAAGAGATCGAGCTGGAGCTCATAGTGGTCACGGTGGCTGAGCTGGGCTTCAAGAACGGAGCCTCGTTCAAGCAGATCTGTGAGCGAGCTAAGGAGCGGGGTCTGGAACTGTGCCCGGCTGAGGTCGGTGCTCAGCTAAGGCGTCAGTACCAGGACCAGTCCTACGGTGAGTGGCTCCTGATCGCCATGGATCCTATCACCGCTTCGGACGGCGGCCTCGGTGTGTTCCGCGTGGGGCACGGCAACGGTGGTTTCTGGCTCCGCAGTCGCAACGGCCGCCCTGGCGGCCCCTGGGATCCTGACCGTCATTG
>JAHIUG010000059.1 GCA_018817245.1 Patescibacteria group bacterium
AGTTGATGATGTGCCTGTTATACAAATATATTTGCTGCTTGTTGTAATTGAGGTAGGAATTGTACCGCGGTTATCAATCATATACTGATTAACACCGTTTAAAATGGAATTTATATTCACGCGACGCTGAGCATTATTTGCCTGAGCAATCTGCCTGGCAGGATTGATGGCGATAATAACAATAGCGGCCAAGATGGCGATAATAGCAATCACTAAAAGAAGCTCAACCAAAGTGAAACCTTTTTTATTCTTGCGATTCATTCTCTTGATTCTTTTTAGCATGGTTTGAATCATAAAAACTTTATTAGCGTCTTACCTCAATCGTTTCACCCAATTCGGCGCTTGGCGCAGAAACCACCACACGAGGATTGGTACTCGTAGTCTTATAAACGTAATATCCTGTTCCCGTACCGGCCGCAGCCGTTGGATCTTCCGGGATACCCACAACGTACAACTCATCATCAGTGATATCCGATAGCACGGTGCCGTTCGGACATGAAGAAGTGGCAGTGCCCGTTATACAGATTTCCAAGTTCGTGGTTGATACGGCCGACGGAATAACTCCGTTATCATCAATGACTCTCTGGCTGATGCCATTCAAAATGGTATTTACGTCCATTCTGCGTTGAGCGTTATTTGCTTGAGCGAGCTGACGAGCCGGATTAATTGCGATGATAACAATGGCAGCTAAAATTCCAATTATCGCGATAACGAGCAATAATTCTACCAAAGTAAAACCTTTTTTTTGCATATAAATTATGCCTAATATTCTATCACAGAATCACTACGCAATAAAGTTAATGCCGGATGACAATATCCTGCCGCGCATGGCCAAACCGGAAACTGCGGCGATCTGATGCGATTGCAAATCCGTAAACGAAAATGGAGGAACGCCTAAAGAAACCGGAATTCGCAATAAATTTTGTAATTCCTGATCAATTCCGGGCATGGCACTGGAGCCGCCGACTAAAATCACATCTGTTACTTTTCTGATTACTTTTGCTTCATAAAAATTTCTAGCCTCAACGAATTCATTAACTAACGGCAACATAATTGTATTGAGCGTAGCCGCAATCTTCGCGTCACCAAATCCCTTGCTACGTTTAGCAATCTCAGCCTGATCAACCTTTATCTTCAGATGTTTAGCTATTGCTGCTGTAAAATCATTTCCCGCTACCCGAACTGAGAGCGACAATTGTAAACCCATCTTATCTAAGAACTGCAAATTAGATGTACGAGCGCCAATGTCTAAAATCGCCACTCCCTGATCCGCCTCCAGATCAGATGGTTTGATTAGCGAGCGCGATAAAGCCAGCGCCTCAGGTTCCAAAACTTTCAAATCAAGACCTGCCAGATTCATGGCGTGTTCATAATCTTCCACTACTTCTGCAGATGCAGCAGCAAAAAGAATCTCATGTGCGTCCTCAGTAGTAGCCAGAATCTCATAATCCCAAGCTGCATTTTCTAAATCAATTGGCATATTATCCCCTGCTTCAGCGTACACCTCATCCAACAATTCCTTTTTTGAAATTTCTTTGCTGATCCGAAAGTGGCCGATGTAAGTTTGTGACTCTGGAAGCCCGAGCACCACATTGTTCGAACTTGGAGCGAGTGGTTGTGATTCAGCAACAGCGTTCCGAAGATAATCCACCAATTGCTCTTGATCCAAAACTTTCCCATCTTCTACTAATCCTTTTGGTAATTCAAAATGAGCGGCCGAGGTCACTGAACTGGCGCTCTCACCTTTCACTTCCATCAAATACAAAGCATTGTCAGAGAGATCAAGGCCGAATGCTTTTGGTTTTCCGAATAATGACATAATTCGCTTTTCGCTTTTCGCGCTTAGCTTTTCGCTTATTTGTTAGCTAATTTAGTACCACAGCTTGAAATCAATCCATTAACTAGCTTATGAACCCTTTCGATATCAAGTTCAATATCCTGAATATTTTCTTGTGAAGCGTGCCCCACACCTTGCGCGATTATTAATTGATTATGGAGTTCGATTAATGAACCTCTTGCTATTCTATAGAAATAAAGCTTTTCTTTCCAGCTTTTACGTCCGAATCCTTCGGCGATATTGGAAGTAACGGATACTGCGCTACGCCTCATTTGACTTGAAAGTCCGAATAACTCTTCACGTGGAAAAGTCTTCGTAAGTTTATAAATTTTCAATACTAATCCATAAGCCGCCTGCCATGCATGCAAATCTTTAAAGCTTTCAATACTATTCATATAAGAGCGGTGCGAGTTGCGAAGTGCCAAGAGCGAAGAGCGAAGAGCGAAATATCCGAACCTAAAAATCCGCAACTTCCTGCCATTTTGAAATCTCCATATACGGACCGATCGTATCAATATATATATCTATCTTTCTATTTGCACCATTTACTGTGCTTGTTGTACGCACCGTACGATTCGAGCCGCCGCCTCCACCGGGGGTCGCGATATAGCAAGTGTCACCATTGTCTAATATACGCGTTTCGTTCCCGGGATAAGAAGATCCGGCCTTAAGACTTGAAAGAGCATACTCAGCGCAATGAGTAGCCGCAACATGAGCGCGTGTTCCGTCAAGATTTATAATATAAATGTTGCCCGCGTCAACTGACCGCAATGACAAACCGGCAGCAAGAAGAACACCAAGTGCCATAACAATAAGAACTGTTACAAGCGCTATAAAACCGGGTTTGTTTCGCTCTTGGCTCTTGGCCCTTGGCCCTTGGCTTTTCGGAATATTAAAACAAACACGAAGGGCGAAACGCGAAGGGCGAAAGGCGAATTGCGAAATTCTCTTCATATCCTATATCTCACCACCGCAGTGGAGCTGACGTAATGATTAAAATTGTACTCTATTTGCTGACCGGTAGATGAGGCGCGAACATTAACGAGAGTTCTCACAGCATCTGGCGCATCTGTGGGCCTAATGTTGTAAAAATATCCTGTCACATAAACTTCACTGGCAGTCAAAGTGGTTGTGGCGGCCGTCCCCTCTTTAAGATAAACCCGCCCGTTTTGTATTGTGAAAATCGTCGGATTTCTACTCGCCGACGCCATCTGAAGATTTAAACGCGTGCTCGTAGCGCCTGCAATCGGAGCTGTCACGGCATTGGCGTTTCTCACAGCTAAATTTATACGCTGGTTAAATACTTGGGTATTTTGTGAAACCTCGGCGATAGCCTCAAGCTTAGCATTCTGGCGCAAGGTAAGAATTATTATCTCTGTCGCAGCTAAAACAACAGCAGCCACAATGGTGATGTAAATAAGAAATTCAACGAGAGTGAAACCGGGCTTTGTTCGCTCTTCGCTCTTGGCTCTCCGCTCTTGGCTTTTTGAAAAAGTGAAACAAGCGCGAAAGGCGAATTGCGAAAGGCGAATTGCAAAAGGCAAAAATTTATTCATAAATTTATTCAATCTGAAATACCCTAAATTCCAAAGCGTCATAACCTGTAACTGTGTAAACGTGGTCTCCAACAATCACCAAATCATTAATCTCACCCGCATGATCTTTTTTATCTATAATCACAGGATTCACCGGATCAGATGCATCGATAAGCATCAACTCAGCAGTTGATGAGGCACTACCAATAATCACAGCACCTTTATCTTCCGGAACTCTGACAGAGTATACATGAGCGCCAATTTCCAAACTGCTTAAATTAGTTGGAGAAAGCGGATTTGCAATATTCATCACGAAAAATTCGCCAGCAGTAATACGCGTAAGCGAACCTGCATAGGCAATTGTTCCGGAAACAGCCACGCCCTGAAAGTTGTCTTTATCGTTTAGTTCATCCCAATACCCCCCCACCAACATACTCGCCGGGTTGACCGTGTTCACCACCTGAAATTCCTGTGCGTCATGGTGACTCGCGATATAAGCATAGGAAGAGCTGTCAGCAAGTGCTACATCTTCAGCGCCAGATCCCAAATTCAGACTACCCAATATTGTTGGCGCAGTAGAGCTGGTAGCAAGATCAAACACGTAAAAAGTAGGATTGGCACCATGAGATTCGCGCGTTACATACATACGCGTGCCGCTGACCACTACTGATTGAGCGTCACCATTACCGGCCAGATCAATAGTATTAACTACAAATGGATTAGTTGAACTGGAAACATCAATAATTTGAATTTCCGCCAACTGAACACCCGAAGCTCCGTATACATAGGTGCCATATGTTGCAAGATCATTAAGGTTAGCGCTCATATCCAATTCAGCCAAAGTGAAAGGGGCTGCTGTATTGGAAACATCGACCACGATAAACTCAGATTCGGCCGTATTGGCCCTGCCCACATAAGCCTTGGTGCCGCTTACGGCAAGGCCGATACCGTCAGCATTG
>JAHIUG010000060.1 GCA_018817245.1 Patescibacteria group bacterium
ATTATCCAATCGCAATTAATATAGGAGTTCAAATCAAATATCTGAAACCCACCAAAAAGCTCCTATCGGCAATTATTGGTGGGTTTTTTATTTTGTTGTTTTCGGATTTTAAATGGTGCATCCATGAGTTGAATACACAAGTGTATTTGTCATCTCGACCGAAGTGAATGCGAAGCGGAGAGATCTTTTCGAAAAGACTCCTCCGCTCCACCCCGAACACTTTGGCTCTTATATGTTCGGGGTTCCGGTCGAAATGACAGACGGGGGCTCTGACTTGCCGTCAGTATGACAAACAAGAAACCGCTAGTTGGCAGTTTCACGCGCTCCTCATTCTATACGCAGGCTGAAGACCTGCGGCTACAATTTAATTTATTCATCGACTATTCGTACTTTCGTAGACACGTATAAAAAACAACACGTCACCCCAAGCAGGATATGACGTGATGTCTTACCTCCGCTTCCCAAGCATAGTTAGAACCGGAGGTGTTTTATTTTGTTTTTGTTTCCTTGCCTGAAATATAGTGAATTTAACTTTTGTCAGGCGTACTATTAGTTTAGGCTATTATTTGATAAATAAAAAATAGCCTTTAACCATGGGCTATTTTGTGATGTATGTTAATTACTCCCCCTGTGGATAAACTGCACATAACACGAGACACGTATCACATAGCATAATTAGGTTCTGGATCCCGCAACTGTTAGACGCATGTGCGGGATGACAGATGTGTTACGTGATACGTGTTATGGGTTATGGTCTTCACCCAAAATTATCAAAATATCACCCTTAACATTAGTTTCTGATATTGGAAGCTCTGACTCAATACCGCCAGTCAGCTCAAGCATGCGCTCCATGGTGTCCGGAAACTCCTGATCCGAAGCATTAATCACCAATGTCTCTTTATAAGGTTTATTATACGAATCGCGCGGATTTAACGCATCAAATCCCTCTTCTTCCAAAATATTGACTAATCCTCTTGCTAAGCTTGGAGTATATGTACCGTTTCGCACCTCAATCTTAGGCTGTTCCACCAGCTCAGCTTCGTATACCTTGCCCTGCCCTGATGCCGACAAAGTACCTAAAGGCAAAACTCCCAAAATGACATCGTGCTTTCCGGAATACAAAATCGCTTTATCTGACCAGATAATCAGACTATCCCCGATCTGAGCGTACTGATAAAAGTCAGGATTACTTTGTTTTAATGCTAAAGGATCTTCAACAGTTGCAATAATCGGCTGTTCAAACTGATTTACCAAAATATGTTTACTTACACGTTCCAACAAAGATTCCATCTTTAACTCGTTGTCTGCAGTCGCGTCCGGTAAAGAGGTAAAAAATACGACGAACAAACCAGCTATCATTAATGAAAGTGCAAAACCTACGCCAATCAAGGCGATGAGCAATGGCAAAAAAGAAAAATACCTTTTCTTGTTTGATTTATTTTTTTTAAATAAGTTCTTTATCTTCTTTGACTTAGACAACTTAAACATGCGCATATTATAACATAAAATTCCCCCCGCATTGCGAAGGGAATTTTTTTGTTTTTGTTTTTGTTTTTGTTTTGTCAGTATTCGTCGATGGGTGGGGTGGGAAAAAGAAAAGAGCGCGGCGAATGCTTGACTACTTCTAGTGTAGAACAGGAATGACGTATATTAGAATCTCCGCTTATTTAAGTATAAAAAAAGTAACCACCTAAATGTGGATACATGTGGATAAGATGTGTCTAGACAGTTAACTAAATAATATGCTGCCAAAAGACAATGCGAATATCAATACGAGCAATAAAATGTGCCAATGCACAACATGTTCAAGCCAAAAACTTAAATCCGGCTCAACTCTTTTATGAGCTTCATCAACTAAACGCACATGCGCAAGTCCGCGCTTCTTCAATTTACTGCGTTTCATTCCCTTTATAATACCACGAAAAAATCCGCCAAGCGACGGATTTTAAAGAAGACTGTGCTGCGGATGTAGTTCAGATCAAGGAGCTTCTCCGTACTATTTCCCCACAAGCAACATTCTCACCGGGTTTCAGGATAACGTTAGGAGCGATAATCGCGCCTCCGCCGATCCAACAACCATCCCCGGCAATCAGACCCATGGCAAAACTGTCATCTTTCATGCCCGGAGGCACCTCATCCTCCAAAACGACATTTGAACCCACGTGAACGTCTCTACCGATTAGAGCATGTGATACGCGTGTGCCAAATGTAATATTTGCTCCTGGAAGAAGTACGGAATGCTTGATGCGACAAGCATGACCAATGACCACGTCATCGCCAATCCAGCAAGGTCCGGTAACAACCGCTCCTTTACGGAGGATTACATTACGTCCTAATACAAGAGGTCCTTTCAGTGTGGTGTTTTCATCACTGTTCAGACCCCATCCTCCGCGGACATGTGCACTTCCCTGGTTCACTATAGTGCCGTGATGACGCTCTGATCCGTTACGACCCAACGCTTCGCCGAACTGAGGAAAAAGCAATTCTGGCCATTTGTACAGCTTACGCTCACAATTCTGCATAAAAATCATGAGACGAAAAAACGCTACCATCGGTTCTTCATCCGGTCGGATGAATACCTTTTCGACGCGAGACAAACCCGAAAAAAGTTGTTTGTTTGTAGTCATCGTATCCTCCTTTACAATGAGCATGTGAATCTTAGGGCGCATTCATAGATCGGTCAAGAAAATCGAATCAACTCATCTAAAATCTAAGTGAAAGGGCATTCGTTGTGTCATATAAAATCTGAGTCTAGCATTAGAAGGTTTTTAATCATAAAAAGCCTCTCTGCTATGTCCAGAATGTCTATGCCTTCACGTAAGGAATACTTAATTCAATTAAAGCCCCGGTACCTTAAAGCCTCTAAAAAAGACAAAGGGCTCCTTCTGGATGAAGTCTCAGGAACCACAGGCATGAATCGAAACTATCTCATGGAGCGATTAAGCCCAGAGACAGATCTCGATTGGCAGACCAGACGTCCCCGGAAGAGGCGCAAGCCCATTTATGATAATGAGGTGATCTATTATCTGAAGAAAGTCTGGGACATTCTGGACTGTCCTTGCGGGCAGCGTCTAGTGGGATCTATGGAAGACGCCCTGAATGCTCTCATAAGACATGGTGAGCTTCAAATATCAGAGGAAATGCGAACTAAGTTATGTACTGTCTCAGCTTCCACCATTGATCGACGACTGTCTCGATTCAGGAAAGGCAGACTGCGCAGACTCCATGGCTCCACTAAACCGGGCTCTCTCCTGAAGAAACAGATCCCAATTGAGCTCTCACGTTGGAATGAAACAGAGCTCGGGCACAGTGAAATGGACCTTGTTTCACACAACGGAGGCAATCCAGGGGGCTATTTTGCCCATACTTTAGTGGATACTGACCTCTCCTCGGGCTGGACCGAACAGGTGGCCTTCATGGGCAAGAGCGAAAAAAGAGTCACTTATGCCATGGCTCTAATCGACGGACGACGTCCCTTTGATCGCAAAAGCATTGATACCGATAGTGGGGGTGAATTTATTAACTGGCATTTATTTGGATTCTGTAGAGAGAATGATATACGTTTCACTCGAGGCCGACCGGGCAAGAAGAATGATAATGCTCATGTAGAACAAAAGAACTGGACACACGTTAGACAACTTGTGGGATACCGCCGGTATGATACGAAACGTCAGGTCGATCTCTTAAATGATCTTTATTCAAATGAATGGAGACTATATGAAAACTTCTTTCAGGCCACACTTAAGCTGAGTGAGAAAAAGCGCGTTGGCGGTCACCTCCATCGGAAATATAAAAAGCCTGTATCACCGTATAAGCGAATCATGGGGTCTCCAGAGATACCAGAAGAGGTTAAAGCGCATCTGAGAGAGCAGTTTTTGTCTCTTAATCCCGCAGGACTAAAGCGTCAGATCGAAAAGAAGCTCAATGTAATTATGAAAACCGCCAAGAAGTCCTGATGCTTAAAAAATAACTCGTAATTTCACTCAGGTTTTTCATGACAGAATGAATAGCATTTCACTCAGGTTTTTATATGAGTTGACACGGAAAATTAAAACACCCTTTTGCGAAGGGTGTTTTAATTTCTGTTACAGAGTTCCCGGCACTGACTTACTCTCCCGGGACCGAGTTGGGTCCAAGTACCATCAGCCCTGGAGGGCTTAACTGCTGTGTTCGGAATGGGAACAGGTGTCGCCCCTCCGGTAGAAACACCGGGAACTCTGTAACAGAACGCTTCGAATGTTGAAGTTCGAATGTAGAACAATGGTCTACGAATTACGAATCTCATACTAATTTACAAATGTAATTTTCGTACTTTCGCGTTAATTTGTACTTTCGTAGGCCTCCACGATATTCGAAATACGATATTCGATATTCGATCTTGAAACAATGATATGGATAGGAAGTCATACGTACAAGGCATATACGTAAACATAGTACGCTCAGCCCAACCAGATTAAATACCTGGAAGGCCGAAGCATCGGGCTATTAGTACCACTCGGCTTAAGCGCTCACACGCCTTACACCTATGGCCTATCAACCTCCTCGTCTCGGAGGGCCCTAATTAATGAATTCTAATCTTGGGAACGGCTTCACGCTTATATGCTTTCAGCGTTTATCCGCGCCGAACCTAGCTACCCAGCGATGCTCCTGGTGGAACAGCTGGTACACCAGAGGTTCGTGAGTCTCGGTCCTCTCGTACTAGAGACCCGTTCCCTCAAAATTCCACGCGCGTAGTAGACAGGAGACCGAACTGTCTCCATGGTAATCCATCATTACTGATGGCATAGACTATATCTTCACCCCGCTTCTCGTGAGAGGCGGGGGTTGGCGTATTATAGTAATAATTTCATTCACATCCGATTTACTATCTCTTCCTTTCCCTCTCGGTACTTGGAATCAGTCGTTACGGGGAAACGTGGCTAGTTTATCAGCAAAGAATTTTTCTATAGTCTCAGAAGTATTCTTTCGACGCTTTGAATAATTTAACTCTGCATATTGATCAACTAACTTCCCGATAGCTATTAGCTTTTCGGGTGTATATCGCTTTGGTATGTTTTCAATGATCTTAAAAGCTAATTCTGCGTGTGGTCGTTTTAATCTGAGATAAGGATACAATTCCTTAATCACTTCATGAACCGATGGGACTCCTACTATTGTATATTCGGACATATCATCATTACGGTTACGAATATAGCCGTATTTTAGTAGCCGCTTTACCATTCAAGATGGTTTCGATGTTTAGTCTTTTGATAAAAGACTAAACTCGCTCGGACTTGATAACCGTTTATATAATCTTTTCGACGGATTAGTTGGAACATAATACAACCATCTCCATCGAGGAATCCTGCAATATAAGCTTTTTCAAGATCGGAAAGCATTTCAATCCGATCATACCACGAATCTTCCCTCGGTATTGCCCTCTCGGCGTTCGGTCGTATTCCGAGTAGGGTTTCACCGATATTAGCCAAATTTTTCTGTTGTCTTACGGCAACAGGTCGCAATGACTTACGACGTTCTGAACCCAGCTCGCGTGCCGCTTTAATTGGCGAACAGCCAAACCCTTGGGACCTTCTTCAGCCCCAGGATGCGACGAGCCGACATCGCTGCCGGACTTAATTTCCGCGGTTTCCCACGGCCCAGACTATATCTTCATCTCGCCCCGGATCTTAGTCCGCACAAAGCGAACATAATCTCGGATAGGATAGCGAGAGTTGGCGTATTGCCTTAGCATATTAAGCTAAAGCCTCCCCTTTCGGGTCAGTCGTTACAGGGTCATCACTCAACTTATATCGATAAATCGATATACAACACGTTTCCCGTTTCCTTAACGAGCTTTCGACAGAATAATTTCATGTCAAAAGTGCGTATTGTGTTGTAGTGAGACTTCCCACGGTATTGCCGTGTGACATATGGTTTATTTTACCACTTTATATCACTTACGGTTTCACCGTTATAAGCCAAAATTTTAGTGCAGAATCACTTCTGCAGCACCCCGATGTTTTGAGGTGCCAAACCTCCCCGTCGATGTGGACTCTTGGGGGAGATCAGCCTGTTATCCCCGGAGTAGCTTTTATCCGTTGAGCTTCCGCCGTCCGATATCGTACGGTCGGATCACTACGTCCTGCTTTCGCATCTGCTCGACTTGTAGGTCTCGCAGTTAAGCCGGCTTATCCCGTTGCAGTATCGACGCGATTTCCATCCGCGTCTAGCCGACCTTAGTGAACGCCTCCGTTACTTTTTAGGAGGCAACCGCCCCAGTTAAACTACCCACCAGATACTGTCTCTCCAACCGGATTCACGGTCGGGGATGAGAATCGCAACAGAGCAAGGGTGGTATCTCACTGGTGCCCGAAGGCTCCCACCTATTCTGAACATGCTAAGCCACGACCCAATATCAAGCTATAGTAAAGCTTCACGGGGTCTTTTCGTCTGACTACGCGTACAGGGCATCTTCACCCCACTTGCAATTTCGCCGAGTACATTGTTAAGACAGTCGCCAACTCGTTATGCCATTCGTGCGGGTCGGAACTTACCCGACAAGGAATTTCGCTCTTTTTGTTACTCATCCTTAAAATGGATGGACGCGGTCATTTCTACCGCGTTCTGTATGTCGCCATACAGGTCGGACTATATCTTCAGCCTGATTAAATATCAGGAGTCTGGCGTGTAGTCTCTGAGGATTCTAGAAATCGTGATGAAACCTTTCGGTTCATGCTTTGGATGATAATTGCTATTCGTTGAAGACCTTTTAGAGTTATGTGTTCGCGTTGTTCCATCAATTCCAGTATCAAAACGAATTTTTCAAAGTCTTCTCGCTTCGCTGTCCGCAATGGATAACATCGAAAAAATGGAATTATTTTTTCTCGTAAATCTCTTTGGGATCTCACGCAATATCGAAGCAATGATTCCTTATGATCGTCGTGCCGTCGGTTGATATAAATCTGACCACACCCGAAATAATTATTAATCAATTCGAGAGATGATCTACTTTTCTCACCTTGGGTCACAACAAATTCAGGAAATGCTTGCCATCCTGAACTGGTAGTTGTGTTACGAATCATACTGACAGAAAAGCAACCTTCTCCATCAACAAACCCGCTGATCCAGTTCGCGGTTTCTAGTCTTTCCTGCTGATTGTCTGCACTTGAAACTTTTTTACTGGGCATAAATCTATGGTCGAATTATACCCTAGTAGTTCAAGATTCTCCAGATATTCCAGCATTTAGCCAAATTTTTATCCTACATCTTCGTGGCATACGAAGTTCGGATAGAGGGCTTTCACCTCACTAAAGCAACGATTCACCTTAGGACGATTATAGTTATCGCCGGCGTTCATCAGCGCTTGACATCAGAGCTTCCCCCGACAGCTGTCGGGGTAACCCCTCCGCTTAACGTTCTGACACTGGCCAGGCATCACCCCCTATACATCACCTTGCGGTTTAGCAGGGAGCTGTGTTTTTGGTAAACAGTCGGTTGGCGTCTTTAGCTGCGGGCTCTGATTCGCATCGGAGCCGGGCCTTATCCCGAAGTTACGGCCGCTGTTTTGCCGAGTTCCTTAACAATGTTTCTCTCGTACACCTTGGCACACTTACGCCCACCCACCTGTGTCGGTTTACGGTACGGTTACCATAGCGTTAGCTCTAGAAGGTTTTCTTGGCACTTCATTCTCTTCCCTTGCCCGCCTTGCGGCAGGCTCGTGATCGCAGCGAGGTTTATGCGGTGCGGATTTGCCTACACCACGCCCCTCCGCGCCCTAAGGAACATTCCGGGCTCCTCGGAAAATGCAAAAATGCGTCACTCCATCGAAACACTACGGTAGTGCAGGAATATTAACCTGCTGTCCATCGACTACGCCTTTCGGCCTCGCCTTAGGACCGACTAACCCAGGGTCGATTCGCGTTGCCCTGGAAACCTTGGGTTTACGGTGGACGGGATTCTCACCCGTCTTTTTGCTACTTATGCCGACATTCTCTCTTCGCAACGCTCCACGGTGGCTCACGCCTTCCGCTTCAACGCAGGTGCGAATGCTCCCTTACCACTGATAAATATAAATTAATCAATCCGCGACTTCGGTAATATGCTTGAGCCCCGGTAAGTTTTCGGTGCAGGGCAGCTTGACCAGTGAGCTATTACGCTTTCTTTAAAGGATGGCTGCTTCTAAGCCAACCTCCTGGTTGTATAAGCCGCCCCACCACCTTTCACACTTAGCATATATTTTGGGACCTTAGTCTGCGGTCTGGGCTGTTTCCCTCTTGTCGCGTGGAGCTTAGCCCCCACGGACTGACTGTTGGGAACACGTTACGGTATTCGGAGTTTGGTTAGGATAGGTAGGCTTGCGCCCCCAATCCCATTCAGTGCTCTACCCCCGCAACGCTATTAATCAACGCTAGACCAAAATCTATTTCAGGGAGAACCAGCTATCACCCAGCTCGATTGGAATTTCTCCGCTATCCACAGCTCATCCCCTAGTGTTGCACGGCTAGTGGGTTCGGACCTCCAGCTGCCTTTCGGCAGCCTTCATCCTGGCCATGGATAGATCGCCGGGTTTCGGGTCGATTCGATGCTACTAACGCCCTTTTAAGGCTCGCTTTCACTATGGCTACGTTCCCACAGGAACTTAACCCGCAACATCGGAATCACTCGTCGGCTCATTCTTCAATAGGCACGCCATGACCCTGACAATAAATGTCAGGGCTCTGACTCTTTGTAAGCGTACGGTTTCAGATACTATTTCATCGCCCTCCCGGGCTGCTTTTCAGCTTTCCATCACTGTACTTGTTCACTATCGGTCAGTTGGAGTATTTAGTCTTGCCACATCGTCGTGGCTGCTTCCAACAGGGTTTCTCGAGCCCCGCCGTACTCTGGATCTAGGACACACATGGAAAGAATTTATTTCGTCTACCGGGCTATCACCGTCTTTGGCCGAACTTTCCAGATCGTTCAACTACAAATCTTTGCTCACGTGCCAGCTTCTTGGGTTGCTGACGTCCTACTCCGCAACACCTTTAAATGCGACAGCCCAAGCTCGTCACCTGCACACGCAACCGGACCGAAGTCCAATCACGAAACGCAGGCTCACATAAAAAGGTTTGGACTCCTCCGCTTTCGCTCGCCGCTACTAACGGAATGAAGCTGACATCTTATTCCGGTGGACTACTAGAGTCCTATCGGAACAAGAAGTCAGCTTTTATTTTTTTCTTTTCCTCTGGGTACTGAGATGTTTCACTTCCCCAGGTTCCCTACCACGGCCTATGTATTCAACCGTGGGTGACCTGTCTTCAACAGGCCAGGTTTCCCCATTCGGACATTCCCGGATCATAGGTTGCTTGCCACCTCCCCGAGACTTTTCGCAGGCTGCTACGTCCTTCATCGGCTCACAACTACCAAGCCATCCACCGTACGCCCTTACGTGCTTCGGCCATCCAGACACCGATGCAAAATATCGGACCTGGTGGCCTTGTGTACTTACGCTTACAAGTGCTTATATGAAACTTATGAACTTAAGAAATTAGGAACTTAGGAACGATTGTTCTTCAGTTCATTTGTCCTTTAGTCCTTCAGTCACAAAGTAAACACATGCCTTGTACGTATGACGTTCTATCGTCATATCATTGTATCAATTGTCGAAGTGCAGACTTCAACGATTTACTCACGAGATAATTTAGATCCTTCGGCTCCGTGAACTTCGCTCAGGATATTTTTTTATGAGCGATGTGAATCACATCTCCATAAAAAAATACTTGGCCGTTTGGCCAAGCTACACACACCTCTTCCGGAGGGTTTGCGCTTAGCCTTGAGGAAGTATTTTACTCATGGTTTAATCACTTACTCTCCAGAGGTCCAATGTGACACCGGACGTGGTTAATTGAAGTGCGGATATAGTAGTCCAAGTCCTTAAACTTGTCAAGCGCTTCATTTTGGGTAATAAAGAGGCATGAACAAAATCATTATTAGAGCTATTGGACGTACGGTTGAGCCGTGGCAAAAGCAAGCCGCGAACATGTATTTAAATAGACTACGCCCCTATTTTCAAACTGAAATAATCGAACTTCCGGAAGGACATAAAGGCGCTGCCAAACCTGATATCGAAAGAACGAAAAATGCAGAAGCTGAATCGCTGCTCAAAGGAATTCCAGATGATGCATTTGTCGTTGCGCTGGACCAAGTCGGGAAGCAATCTCGCTCCTCGGATTTTGCCACTCAAATATCCAGCTGGAATGAAGGAGGAAAAACAATCATTTTTTTAATCGGCGGATCATGGGGATTGTCTAAAGATGTGGAGGCGCGAGCTAATCTTAATCTTTCACTCAGCTCAATGACGCTCCCGCATTCGCTCGCTCGAATAATCCTCTTAGAACAAATCTACCGAGCTGCTACAATTCAAACCGGCAAGACTTATCATAAATAAACAAAATAATAATGCGTCATTTTTTACTCTTATGTCTTTTGAATTACCCGTTCTAGAAAACCGTCCTCAAAAAAGAAAGCCACCAAAACCGAAAAAAGCCATTGAGCTTGCGGATGGAGATTATGAACTTATTAGTGCTCCCGGCGAATTTCAAGAAAAAGATCTGGTAAAAGCTTTTGAAATTCACGGCTTTGACAAACTAAATGTTGTTGCCACGCTTGAATCAAAAGACGAACGAAAAAATAATCCAGACAAGCGCAACCAAGACAACATCTTAGCTGATCCTGAAACCGGCTTGATGGGCGTGATGGACGGATTGGGAGGAGAACAAGCTGGAGATCTGGCCAGTAAAAGTGCTGAAAGATTTATTCCGGAAAATTATAAGCAAAGCTTGAAAGAGGTAAGTGTATTGGGAGATACGACAATTCTTAAACGTATTGTTGAGCAGCAAATCTCAAACTTTAGAATGGCAAGAACATCCAGGCCCAGCGCAAGGGCTGTTGTTGAAAAAGAAACAAAGCAGATGGTGGAGGAAGCTATAAAATGCGATCCCGAGATTGCACAAAAAGCCTTGGCGTTACTTCAAGCAATGCGTGACACAAATGAATACGTCCAAGAAACAAACGGTATGACAACCGCTTGTGTTGGATTGGTACACGAAGCAAAGGATGGTAGTCGATGGGCGATTATTGCGAATGTTGGAGACAGCGCTGCACTAAAAAGAAATAAAGATGGAGATGTGATACAGCTTACACAAGAGGACTCTTTTATTGAATATGTAAAAACAGTAAGCAAAAAGAAAGTGATGAATAATAAAGGAGAAGTCGTACCATTGTTGGAAGCCATGAAAAAAACACCAAGAAAAAAATTTGACGTGTTCCCAACATTTGGAAAGATAAATTATTTACAATTAAAAGCCACAGTTAAAATTTGCTTGGGCAGTCGTGAATTTGAACCATCAATAACCATACAACGTGTTAATCCTGGAGATGAAATTATTTTTGCCACTGATGGAGTGATTGATAAATACGATGACATAAAAACCGATGAGACGGATCTTGCAGCTTTAGGAAAGGACACTGCGCCAGGTGCCACACTTGTTGAACGAATAAATAATTTGCGCCGCGCCGCCAAGAAGAGAAGCGTGATTTATAAAAACGATGACGACGTTGCCATTGTGGCAGCCCGAATATTAGAAAGATAAAACTCCCAGTTGGGAGTTTGTGTAAAAGACGCTAGACGATCAACTTGATTTTTGCCCGGCCTGATCCCGGTACCAAGGATTTTTAAAGTGGTAACGCATTTCTGTAAACAACTGGAACCAAAACCTTTTGACATTGGAAAATTGATTACGTCCGGAGAATCGCAATGAAACAAGCGCTCCTTTTTTACGTGGGATAAATATGTACCGATACCACAGACCACGTGCGCTATCAGTCTCCACAGCCTTGAGCTCGCCGCTAATGACTGCAAATTTTCCAGGCGTGGTCACTAGAATTAGATGAACACTCGCTGCCTCCAGCAGATTAGGACTAAAGGGCCCTAGAGCTTTGACAGAGACCGCATATTCAGAGTCTTGTTTTTCCAAGCTGACTGTCTGAATTGCAGAAATCCATTTTGCTTCTATCTTTGGATGCAAAGCTTCCATTAATCCTCCTTTGAGTGTGAAAGGACAACGGTATGCGCTCTTATTACAGAACAAAGCTTGATCTGTCAATGCCCGAGGTCTAAGATGTTTTTTATTATGAAGGGATCAATCACATTTTTTACCGGCCCAATGTTTTGCGGAAAAACACTAGAGCTGGTCCGACATCTTCAAATCCATGCCGCACAGCGAGTACCAACCGTATGCATCAGACCCATGACTGATACGCGTTCCAGAAAAGTTGAATCACGCGCCGGACTGACTTACGAAGCTATATCTATACCGGATGCTGACGAGCAAACAGTTACGGATATCATCGAGCGATACGATGTTATCGGTGTAGATGAGATGCAATTTTTTTCAAAGGATATTGTGCCAATTTTGCACCAAGCTGCGCGTCACGGAAAAGTAATTCTTACCTCCGGACTTGATACTGATTTTCGCGGCCTGGTTTTCCCATCTGCTCTTGCCCTCTTCTCTCTTCCGGAAACCGAGATCCACCGCTCCCGTTCCGTATGCAGCGTATGTCGAAAACATAATGCAACGCGAACTCAACGCTTGAAGAATGGGCAGCCCGTTAACCGGAACGAGCCTACCGTGGCAATTGAAGGAGCAGATGCAAATTATTCCTATGAACCACGCTGTTCTGATCATCATGTAGTGTTGGGCTAGAAGGGGTTGAAAAAATTCGAGTTTTGGTTTATATTGCTGCTCTACAAGCCGCGGTGGCGAAATTGGTATACGCACTAGGTTTAGGACCTAGCGGGAGTAATCTCATGAGAGTTCGAGTCTCTCCCGCGGCACCAAAAAGAAATACCCCCAACCGAGGGTATTTTTTGTAGTCAAACAATGAGGAGGGTCTATGTTTTGTGATCAACTGTAATCATTAGTTAAAACGAATTTTGAAATTATACATTCCCATGGAACACAAACCCTGTAATACAGTCCCTGGTTTTTGTGGTGGCACATCTATTAATGTCTCACCAGAAGGTGGAAGATTTTTACGATATCCCAGGCTCGGAACAACTAAAGCCGACGAACAATCGTATGTTCCGATTGTATCCATTTTGATGATTGTGGGCAAACCTGATTTTGCTGTCGTGACTCGAGGCGAATATCCGCCCCTTGCTGTAATGGAAACTACTTGTTTACCATCAACAATACTTACATTTCCAGCAGCCTGAGCTATTTCTGTTTTTGGCTCGTCTTTACCTCCAATAATTATAATTGCTCCCCCAAGTAAGATAATGGCGACAAAGAATCCTATTGCGATAATTTTCATAAATATTTTTTTTAAAAAAACTTATCAAAAACTAAAAAGCGGTTGAATCATACCAGCGGCGACCAAAGCATTTATTAGATTGAAAAAACCAAAAGCCAAAACTATAAGTCCTACCGTTTTAAAGAATATGCCAGATTGCTTTTTTTTGTGAATACCCAGAGAGCTAAAACTCAAAAGCGCCAACACCGGGAGTGTGCCAAGTGCGAATGCAGACATGATCAAAGCGCCAGTAAAAACACTTCCTGTAGTCAGGGCGTAAATCTGCATTGATTGAGTAAAGCCGCACGGTAGAAAAAATGTGGCGACTCCGACAATAAATGGTGTAAGAATGTGATTAATATTTTTAAGACTGTTAATGTGCTTTCCCATAAAACCCGGCATTGTAATCTGAAATCTTTTTACCCATGGAAACAAATCAAGCAAGTTGATACCGAGTATGATCAAGATTATTGCAACAAGGAAACTCAATACCGATGTTCCAGTTGTGCCTAGCTGAAAAGCTGAGCCAAGCGCGCCGATAGCTCCTCCTAATATAAAGAATGACATTAATCGACCGACGTGAAATAAAATCTGAGGACGTACCTTGTCACCCTCTTTAGCAAATTTTGCGGAGATAGAAAGCACTAAGCCCCCCACAACTGCCATACAAGTAGAAACTGATGCGACAAGACCAATCACGAACGCAGTACCAAAACCAACCACAGATGCGTTTACTAAATTTACAATACCGACCTTCTGCAGAAGTACGAATATAGCCATGAACCCAAAAGCAATAGGCGCCGCAGTTTTAAAATCTGACCACTTCACAAAGTGCTTCCGTTTTTCAACAGAGAGAGTGTAGCCGTGCGGCTTTAATGTCACATTTAAATCCTGAGCAATATGCTCGGGTTCTTTGTCTCCAAAATCCCCTGTAACCTCAAGGCTGCACGTAGAGAGCGAGGATTTTACTTTGCTTATTTCCGGAACTTCGTTGAGCTCACTTTCAGTTAGTAGTTCGCATGTTTTACAGTGCATGCCGTTAACGTGAAATGTATATTTTTTCATAGTGTTATATTTTCTTGCCCTTTAACCGTAAAGAATTGCTGACAACTGATACGCTTGAAAATGCCATTGCAAGCCCTGCAAAAACCGGATTAAATAACAAACCGAAAATTGGATAAAATAATCCGGCAGCAAGTGGTATGCCTATTATGTTGTAAATAAACGCCCAAAAAAGATTCTGCTTAATACTGCGCATCGTAAACTTTGATAACCGTACTGCTTTAACCAGTTTTGAAATATCTCCATGCAAAAGTGTTATACCAGCAGTTTCAATCGCTACATCCGTACCAGTTCCCATTGCTATTCCAACATCAGCTTGCGCAAGAGCGGGCGCATCATTTACACCATCACCGGCCATTGCAACAATGAAACCCCGGCTCTGCAATTCCTTTATCTTGATTAGCTTGTCTTCAGGAAGCACTTCGGCAACAACATTTTCAATTCCAACTTTTTTTGCGATAACTTGCGCTGTGCCCATCTGATCACCTGTGAGCATAACCATATTAATTCCAAGCTTTCGAAGTTTTTTTACCGCCTCTACTGCCTCCGGTTTAATATCATCAGCCACCATTGCTATACAAATAACATTTTCTTTTGTAGCTAGGATTATTGGTGTCTTCCCTTGCTTAACCTCTTTTTCGATTAACTTAAAATCTATAGCCAATCCCAGATCACTGATTAACTTGATATTGCCGGCAAAGTATTCGATATTTTTAATGGTTGCCTTTACTCCCTTGCCCTCAATGTTTTTAAAATTCGATACTGGCAGCGGAGAGATTTTCTTTGATTTCGCATATTCCAATACAGCATGAGCAATAGGATGTTCAGATTTACTTTCAAGCGCAGCGAGAATAGCAATAACATTTGCTTCACTCAATTTCGACATGTTCATAAAGCTAACCAGCTCTGGCTTACCCTTTGTAATAGTGCCTGTTTTATCGACCACAAGCGTATCTACTTTATAAAGTTTTTCCAGCGTTGCAGCGTCTTTTATTAGAATGCCTTCTCTTGCTCCTTTGCCAACACCAACAATAATCGCGGTCGGCGTCGCAAGCCCAAGAGCGCATGGACAAGCAATAATCAAAACACTGACAAACGAAACTAACCCGTAAGAAATTGCTTGAGAGAATCCTAATGTTCCTGTTCCAATTAAAAGCCAGGCACCAAGTGCAAGAAACGAAATTACGAGTACGATCGGCACAAACACAGAAGATATCTTGTCTGCCAACGCCTGAACCGGGGCGCGACTACCCTGTGCATTTTCCACCATCTTTATGATATGCGCGAGTAGTGTTTCTGAGCCGACTTTTGTAGCCTTAAACGTAAACGCGCCTGTAGTATTAATAGTGCCTGCTACTACAGCGTCGCCGCTCTTTTTCGAAACAGGCATTGGCTCCCCTGTGATCATTGATTCATCAATGTACGATGAGCCGTTCTCAAGAACACCATCTACAGGAATGCGGGATCCCGGCTTAATTACCACAACGTCGCCACGAACAACTTGGGTTATGGATATTTCTTGCTCTTTTCCATTTCGTATAACTGTTGCTGTCTTGGCCTGGAGATTAAGTAGCTTTTCAATAGCATCTCCTGTTTTTATTTTTGCTTTTGCTTCCAAATATTTGCCCAGTGTAATAAATGCGATAACCACAACTGTAACATCGAAATAAGTACTGTCTACATTAACAAACTGGCTGAGCGGTTCTTTGAAGACAGTAAGGACAAAACTGTACAAGAAAGCTGCTGACGTGCCAATTCCAATCAATGTATCCATATTGGCTTTGCCATAACGTAAAAAACGATAAACCCCCAAAATATATGGCCTACCGACAAAAAACAGTGAGTAAATAGCAAAGACTAAAAGCAAATACAGAATAACTTGAGCAGTGACTGCGGATGCCATGGGCACAACTCCTGCTCGCGCAATAATATCCCAACCCATCACTAAAATACTGAATATGGCGAGCGGTATTACTGACAATACCTTTGTCCGCATAGCGGCAACTTCTGTCAACTTTTCGTTTTTTGTTTGGCCGATACCGGTGTGTGCTGCATGCTCTTCTGGCGTCATGCTCATTTCTTCAGCTGAAGGGGACTTTTTTTGTTTGCTATCAGGAATAATTAATGAATAGCCAAGAGGTTTTATCTTTTTTGATAAAGCGTTATGATTTGTCTTCTTCGGATCAAAAGAAACTTTTATATTTTCTGTAACATAATTTGCTTCAGCAGATGTTACCCCATCGACTTTTTTAAAAGTCTTTTCAATTATTGAGGAACAAGAAGCACAATGCATTCCTTTTATTTTAAAATTTTGTATTTGCATATTTATTTCCTCTTGAGTTTATAAACTTTTAAAAGCTCCTCTTTAGCCTTGTTAATCTGTCCTGATTTAACTTGATTAAGAATGCATCCACCAAGATGGTTCTCAAGCAATAGATCTTCAACATTTGATAACCCTTGTTTTACTGCTGATGTTTGAGTAATCACATCTATACAATAAACATCATTTTCAATCATCTTCTGCAGCCCTCTAACTTGCCCTTCGATGAGCTTGAGACGACGAATAAGTTGTTCTCTTTTTTTATTGTCAGTGTGTTTCATGCTAAAAGCATAGTACCCCCTGGGGGTATAGTCAAATGGTGTATATTAACGCCCATATGAACCCTCAAATTCAATGGCTATAAATTGATAGGTTGTTTAACGCATGGGATGTTTATTTGTATTCGACTCTTTACAAACTGCGTCCATTCTGCTAAATCCTAAATAGGTCCTTCAACAAAGGAAGGGAAAATGAAGATCTTTGTTTTTCTGAAAAGTCAGATTACCCTTTCTGCAATCAGAGGGGCTATCAATACACTCAACTCCGAGCGCGCTGAGCAGATCGTCTTCACCACGAATCATGTAGATGTCTTGGCAGGAATTTATACATACGCCGATGAATTTGTGGTTGTGATTTCAGATCAAACTACTGGTTCAGGTCTGCGTGCAGTGCAATTAGCCAGCCAGATAAAAGCTTTACATGCAAATGTGATCTTCATGGTCTACGGCATCAACCCGGAATACGGCTCGTCAATAGACATCCTGATCAATAGGATTACATGCTTTTATAGGGGCGCCATGGAGCACTTATTCTTAGCACACGTTCTGTGCAGCATCGTGGAAGACACAACTCCCGAGAGTCTGAAAAAACAATTCACATCCCTTGATCTGTGCAATGCCTAATCTCACATCCCTTTTCAGGGATGTTTTTTTATGCTGTAATGCGCAAAACACATAGCACATAGCACATAGCACATAGCACATAGCACATAGCACATAGCACATAGCACATAGCACATAGCACATAGCACGTAACAAATTTATGAAAATCGGAATTCTTATTGCGTCGCTCCCAAAAGACGAGAAGTACACAAATGCTGATCGGTTGGTTGAGGCTAGTGAAAAGCGTGGACATGAAATCGTGAAGATCTACGAGCCGTCTTTGAGTTTCACAATCAAAGATGGAGATATATCTGCGTTTCATGATGGCGAGCCGCTCCTCGATTTTGATATTCTGATCTATCGCCCAAACTTTATTGAAGAGCCGGGTATTCACTCGCACAATCTTCAACTCTTAAAACGCGCCGGTTATAAAATCGTTAATGGAGATGAAGGAGCGGTTGCCACGACAAAAAATAAACTTGCGCAACATGTCTTGTTTTCAGAAAACAATATTCCGATGCCGCGCTGGGCAATTGCTAACGGACCTGTAGCCGCTCGTAAGTCTGCAGATGAGATTGGATATCCGGTAATTATAAAAACCGCGTTTGGAACATTTGGAACCGGTGTATTTTACGCAGAAAATTCTGAAACTTTTTTGCCAATCGTGGAGTATCTTAACATTCGTGATGGTAATCCAGTCTTAATTGAGGAGTTTGTGAATGAAGCAGACAGAAAAGATTTGCGTGTTTTCATAGTTGGCGGAAAAATAATCGCGAGCATGGAGAGAACTGCTCGTCCTGGCGATGTGCGCGCTAACGCTTCGATCGGAGGCGTGGGCCATGCAATCAAACTGTCTCCAGAAGAAGAGCGACTTGCTATTCGAACCGCTAATTTGTTCGACCTCCAGATATTGGGCGTAGATATTATTCGTTCGAACAAGAGACCGCTCGTAATTGAAGTAAATTCCAATCCGGGCTTTAAAGAACTTGAAAAAGCAACAGATATTGATGTTGCTGGAACTATAATTGAACAAGCTGTATCATGTTTTTAATATGATTTTATTCCATCGCCTGACTCTCATCTCATTAGGATTAATGATCTTGGCGGCTTTAGCATCTCCCGGAATAACCAGCGCGACTGAAATCGAAAGTGGCTTGGTAAAGAGTGAATCTTATTCAGCGGTTTACTATTTAGAGGATGGCAAGCGCTACACTTTTCCAAATGAGAGCGTTTACTTCAGTTGGTACGATGACTTCTTAAGTGTAAAAACGATCACAGATCAAGAACTTGCTAGCTACAATTTGGCTGGTAATATTACATATCGTCCCGGCACACTTATAAAAGTGCAAACCGATCCCAAGGTTTACGCAATCTCCAGACATGGAATTCTACATTGGGTAAGTACAGAACAACTTGCATCTAAAATATTTGGCCAAGACTGGAACAAGCAAGTTTACGATGTTGCTGACACTTTTTTTATAAATTACAAAGTTGATTCCGCAATAAATTCGGAATCTGCTTATGATGTCGACGCGGAATTGGCAGTCATGAATATTAACCAAAATCTGAATCGCGTTCCCATCCTCAGACTACTTTCTCAACCTGCTCCAAATCAAGCGCACATGCGCCTAATCAAGCCGATTGGAGAAGATGTTAGTTGGACAGTTATCGTCGAAGGCAAGGAGCCAACCGATCCGATGCTGGCGATTTGCGTTGAACCGAATTGCTCATTTATTATTGAGTTTAATGGGCCGCAGTATTACACAGCCTTTACTTCCATAGGAGAAAAAATCGTGGGCTCAAACAACATTTTCGTCCGCCCTCTCCGCTTTAACTAAACGCAAAGGTCTACGAAAATACTAAAATAAGCAAGATGTGCGAATAGTTAAAAAAATTATTTGTAGATTTCGTATGGATTCGTATTTTTGTAGACCTTACGCGCGCTCCACGTAATCGCCGGTTTCCGTATTAACGACAATCTCCTCTCCCTCTTTCATAAAAATAGGAACTTGGACTGTAAAACCGACATCAACCTTAGCTTCTTTAGTAACATTGCCGCTAACCGTGTCTCCTTTTACAGCCGGCATAGTTTCAATAATCGTAAAATTCATTTTCTTAGGAAGCTGTAGCGCAATTGGCTTGTCTTCATATACAACAACAACGATCGTCATTCCTTCTTTTAAATATTTTGCCTGATCTCCAACGTCCTGTTCAGACATACTCATCTGATCATAGGTGGCGGAATCCATAAAATTGTAACCCGTATCATCTTTATACAAATACTGCATATTGCGACGCTGCATTTCAACAATTTCAATTGTTTCCGAAACCTTCCAGGTCATTTCAAGCGAACGCGCATTCTTAACATTTTTTATCCGCGCTCGAACAAAGGCAGCTCCTTTACCCGGATTAATATGTTGGAATTCAGTCACAACCCAAAGATCACCGTCTTTGCGAACAACTATTCCTTTTTTGATTTCATTTGGACTTGCCATAATGCGTGGATCGTAGAACGCAAAAGAAAATCGGTCAAATATCAAACCTCTCTCTTGCTGAGAATGGAAGAATGTCGTTAATGGATTTGCTGCCAGTTAAAAGCATGACCAATCGATCAACACCAAACGCTATGCCGGCTGCGTTTCCCATTTTTGGCAGAGCAGATAAAAGCCTCTCATCAATAGACCACGTTTTCTTGCCGAGTTTTGATCTAAGCTCGCGCTCCTCGGCAAACCTCTCCCTTTGTTCATCCGGATCTGCGAGCTCAGCAAAGCCATTAGCAAGTTCGAACGGACCAATATACAACTCCACGCGCTCCGCATATCTAGGATCGTCCTCTGAACGACGAGCAAGCGCGGCCATTGAAGCAGGATAGCGATACAAGAAAGTTGGTTGCTCTCCCAATCTTGGTTCAATGTGCGTAAGAAAAATTTTGAAAAAGATATCATCCCAAGAATCTTCATCGCCCACGGTCTGGTCTAATGAGATGGCGAGATCAACGAGCGCTTGCTTATCTTCCAGCAGGCTCGAAAGATTAACATTCAAATATTCACAAAATGCAGCTTCCATTGTAATCCGTCTAAAGCTCTCGGCAGATATTCCAATTGGAAGATCCTTCGTCGCTCCGACTTCCCTCAGGATGACA
>JAHIUG010000061.1 GCA_018817245.1 Patescibacteria group bacterium
GGGAATTACAGATGAAGTAGAGCCTCTGATTTCACTTGAACCTGTAACTTCTGAGCGTATTGTGTCCGCTCGCTTATCTTCAGAGTCATTGGTAATTATAACGGGTTACGCAACTTTAGAAACGCCTGATGGCATTCCCGCCACAACATCTTTAGCGCGACGTGTTGCAAAAAGATTACACGAAAAACGCGAGATTGATCCGGAATGGTTTTGGCTTGGACCTGACGCGGAAGTAACGGTCGTGGCTGAGAAAACAAAGCCGTCCAGAGTAATAATTAACATTGAACACAGTTCAGAGTCATTAGATATTGTTCGCTCGCGAATCATTTCCGAACTTGCGGACATGGCACCGGGAACAATTTTTGAAACAAATATCACAGGTCCAAACGAGCGACGCGGACTTACGCTGGCATCAGGAGCTTCTGGAAGAACGCCGAATGTTTACGGTTCGCTTATACCTTTACCTTCCGAGTATATTGGACACGATCCGTTTAGCGTGGAAAAGGCGGGCGCATGGTTAACGCGTCAGGCTGCTCTTAAACTTGTAAATAAGGGAGCGTGCGCAGTTCTTGTTCAAGCAGCTTATTTGCCGGGAGATTTTAAACCCGCGTTTTTAAAAGCAAGAGATGAGCGCGGAAATGATTTGAGCGCGGATATTAATCTCGATGATTTATCACTGGACAGAGTTATGAGAGATTGGTGGAGAACCGGATTAAATCTGGATGCTGCGCGCTGGGGTTTTGCAGGACAAGCAGGACTTCCTTGGGAGGAATAAATCACGTAACACGTAACACATAGCACGTAACATTTATTAATTAATAAATCTGTCATCCTCGCGAAGGCCGGGATCCATGTTCGTATATATGGATACTCCCGAAGGCGTTCGGGGGGGATGACAAAAAAGATGACAGATGTGATATCCTTTATGTCTATGAAAAAATTAATAATACTTCCATTTTTAGTTTTTGTTCTTTTAGGCGCGGGTTGCAGTAAAGCACCAACGCCAACGCCAGAGCCTAATCCTAACGAAGAATTAGAAGCCCAGCTTCAACAAAACGAAACACGAGATATGAATAAAGAAACTTTAGCTTTCCCCGGGATTCTTCCGGACGAGCAGGTCACCAATAAAATAGTGCGCGTCAAAACAAGCAAGGGTGAAATTATTTTCGAACTTCTACCGAATCAAGGGCCAAAAGCCGCATCAAATTTCGTTTATCTTGCGAACAAAAAATTCTATGACGGTCTCACATTCCATCGTGTGGTTCCGGGGTTCGTGATTCAGGGTGGAGATCCGTCAGGAAACGGTACTGGCGGACCTGGTTATCAGTTTGAAGACGATCAGGTGAATTTGCCATATACTACGGGAATCGTGGCCATGGCTAATGCCGGTCCTAACACAAACGGTTCGCAATTCTTTATCATGTTAGCTGACAATCCCATGCCACCCAATTACTCGGTTTTCGGTCGCGTTCTTTCCGGACAAGAGATTGTTGATCAGATCGCGGTTGGAGATGTGATGAGTGAGGTTACAGTAGAGGAGATGGAGACGAAATAACTGGGAATACGGTAGGTATTCGGTGGGTATGCATTGGGTAAACGGTAGCAAATTTCCAATTCTCAATTTCCAATTTCCAAATAATTTTCGTATATTCGTAGAATATTCGTACTTTCGTAGACCCTTATGAAAATAAAACAAAATTTAGGAATTATAATTGCGGTTGTTATTGTATTGGCCGGATTGGCTTATCTGAGCCGTGGGACAATTCAAAATGTTTGGTATGGTTTTCAGTCACCTGATCTGCCACCTGCCACAAGCTTTCAGGCACCTGTAATTCAGGCCGAGACAGTTGTAGTTCCATCAGAGACAACGGCTTTTGAGCCTGGCGAGTCAAAGTCAGAAAACTACGTGTTGGACACATCTACGGCCATAAAAACTCAGCCAAAGGATCCGTTAGAGTTTTCCGGGGAGTTGCCAGAGTCTGTAAATCTAGACGTGCCATTCACTTCTCAGGCTCCATTCGCAAACTGGGATATGCCGTATCAAGAAACTTGCGAGGAAGCTTCAGTTATCATGGTGGACGCATTCTACAAGGGTGAGACCGGTGCAATGAACAAATACACGGCTGACGAGCGCCTAAAGAAGATGGTGGCGTTTGAGAGCTCCTTGTTTGGATATTATGAAGACACCACTGCCGAACAAACCGCAGACTTGGTCCGTGCGTATTATGGATATGAAAATGTTATTGTGAAGCCGCTCAAGAGCGTGGATGATATTAAGGAGTCGTTAGCACTCGGATATCCGGTCATAATTCCGGCTGCAGGAAAGCTGTTGGGTAACCCTTACTTCAGCGGAAATGGGCCCCCGTATCATATGCTGGTCGTTCGCGGGTACACTCCTGATTTCTTTATAACAAATGATCCGGGTACTCGGCGCGGTCAAGGATTCACGTATACATACGATACAATAATGAATGCGGCGCATGATTGGACAGGTAGCAAAGAGACTGTGGAGCAGGGGAGAAAGTTTATGATCATAATGATTCCGAACTAGAATAGTATACGGTATACAGTATTGAGTATTGGGTAAACTGCATACTGAATACTGCATACTGAATACTCAAAAATATGAGTGCAAAAAACTCACAAGCAAAGCTCAAAATTCTGGTCTTGATTATCATAATTGCAATATTGGCACTTGGACTTGCGTACGCAATTCGTGAACAAAACATTCAAATTCTGTCATCCTGAGCGGAGTGAAACGCAGCCGAAGGATTTAGCCGCTCAGTAATACGAGGCTAGATTCTTCGGCTCCACTTCGTTTCGCTCAGAATGACAATAAGAAAAATATGAACAACATCCTACCCGCAATTATCGCCGGACTTTCAGCTGGAGGAATCCTGCTTTTCTTGTCGCACATCGCACCGCTTTTTAAAGCGGGAAATTTTGTGCGCGACTTGGATCAACCGGTGTTGTTTGGAAAAACGATAACACGAAGAGAAGCTCATTTCGTTGGTATTTTTACGTATATTGTTTTGTCTGCAGTGTTTGGTGGTTTATTCGGTTTTTTAGTTAATCTTGGGGTTGTGCCGGATTTTTCATTTATTCCAATTATTATTTGGGGGGCTGTTCTTACAGTTCTTTATGGCGGCATAATCATGCCAATAGAGGGTCACGGGTTTTTCGGATTAAAAGAAGACACTTGGTTTCCAATCGATTTAATAATCACGAATTTACTTTGGGCCATCCTATTCTGGTGGCTTATCGGTCTCTGGTATACATTTGCTATTTAAAACTGAAGAACTAAAGAACCGAAGTACTAAAGAACAATTGTTCCTCAGTCCTTCAGTTCCTCAGTTCTTTAGTTGTGTTTATGAAAATATTACAAGTATCTGAATTCATTGAGATCATTAATCTTGTTTTGCGTCAGGCGTGGAAAGAAGAAGAGCTGGCAATTGAAGGAGAGATTTCCGGTTACAGAGTCTCCCAGGGTCAATGGGTGACTTTTGATTTAAAGGATGATAAATCGCTTGTGAATGTGTTTATGCCGGTTTGGAATCTGCACGTGCCAATTGAAGACGGAATGAAAGTGCGTGTAATCGGTATGCCGAGAATTTATCCAAAGTATGGAAAGTTTTCTTTTTCCGCTGAGCATGTGGAATTGGCGGGCGAAGGTGCGTTAAAGAAGGCACTGGCACTTCTCCGTCAGAAGCTGGAAAAAGAGGGTTTGTTCGATCCATCGCGCAAGAGGCTGTTACCGCGATTTCCAGAGAAGATCGCGCTTGTAGCATCTCGTGACAGTGCGGCGTATGGAGATTTCGTTCGGATTTTGAGCGAGCGCTGGGGTGGCCTATCTGTGGATTTGTATCACGTTCTTGTTCAGGGAGACCGTGCTCCGCAAGAAATTGTATCTGCAATTCAATCGGCTCAAGAAGAGAAATATGATGTACTAATTATGACGCGCGGAGGCGGATCAATGGAAGATCTTATGGCTTTTAATGACGAGCGGGTAGTTCGTGCGATTCACGCTTCTCAAATTCCTACGCTTGTAGCCATAGGCCATGAGCGCGATTTAACGCTGGCTGAGGAGGCTGCTGATGTGCGCGGTTCCACGCCAACTGATTGCGCGCGACTCTTGGTTCCGGATAGAAAGGATGTGCAGTATGAGCTTGCCACTCTTTTATCTTCGATTGAATCAGGTTTCGAAAGCTCCATTAATGAAAAACGGGCGCTCCTCAATCATGCAGTCACAGCACCTGCTTTTTGGTTGTCTACTCAGAGATCTACTCTTGAAAATACGACTTCCGTTTGCGTGACCGCTGTGCAACAATGGGTCAGCGCGCTCCATGATCGTTTGCGCTCCAACGTTCGACTTTTAACATCATTAGATCCAAAAGGAGTTTTATTACGTGGATATGCAATGGTAAGGGATGCTTCTGGGAAAAGCATTTCATCCATATCACAGTTGCAGATTGGGAAACCGGCGCTCCTCATTCTACAAGATGGACAAGCGGATACACAAATAATTTCAAAATGTCATTCTGAGCGAAACGAAGAATCTTCCTATTGAGAATACGCTCTCGGCAGATGTTACGAGCGGAAGATCCCTCGTCGCTCCGACTTCCCTCAGGATGACAATTATAAATATATGACAAAAAAACAACCAACTAAATTCGATGTGGCCAAAGGATTTGAAGAAATTGAATCAATTGCCGAGTGGTTTGAGCA
>JAHIUG010000062.1 GCA_018817245.1 Patescibacteria group bacterium
GGAACCCGAAGGTTCCTACAAGAGAAGCAGCGCGACGATGTGAGATTCTCTCCTTGCCCACCATGTCGGGGTAGCTCAGCTGGTTAGAGCGCGGGACTCATAAGCCCGAGGTCGTGGGTTCGACCCCCACCCCCGATACCATCATAAAACACTCCACATCGGGAGTGTTTTATAATTCCCAAAACCCATAAGAATGTACCGATCGGGCTATTTTTCTGGGTCCTATAAAAATGAAGATAAATCAATATTAATCAGGGTAATATTCAATTCCAAAATAACAACAAAGAGACAGACCCATGGAAACGTACCGATCGGTACGTTTCCATGGGTTTTGCAGATTGTCACTTTTTTCTCCTATCGGCAAAATTTATGACAATGATTTTTCTATCATCTCAACTTGACGCAAATACTGATCCTTGTTATACAAGGAACATCGTCCCTTATACAAGGAGGTAAAAAGATGAGCACTCAAGCAATCATCAAGGCAGACTCAAAAGAAGAAACGTTGCAAGAAGAAGTTCCCAAGCCCGTACTCCAGGCTTTTACGGAAATGAAGAAGGTGCTTTACCGGCCCCTGAATGCCGTGATGGTCACCCTTAGCTTCGTTATCCCCATTATTGGACTCGTCATAGTCGTATACTTGAACGAGCATTACGACATTTCAGGACTCGACGAAAGACACATGGGGATTGTTATATTCATGGCCGCTGTATGCTTTCTCGCTGGCGCAAGCATGATGTGGCTTATTCATGACTTGCTGCTTGGTCACTACCTCAAGAAGCGAGGATACATCGAAAAAAAGTAGCCCTCTTCATGAATGACAGCCCATCCATTTCTCAATGGATAAAAGGGCTGTCTTTTTTTATACAATTTTCTTTGTCTTATACAAATTAGATATTCTAATATTCTTGAGAATACGAGAATGTTTTTTCAAAGTTTAATATATGATCGATTTCATCATTGTCATTTTTTTCTCCTATCGGCAAAATCTACGTAATTCAATTAAACAATATTAAAAACCCAAAACCCAGAGAAATTGGCCTATCGGTACATTTTTCTGGGTTTTGGTTATTTTCAAGATTGTCACTTTTTTCTCCTATCGGCAAATTCTGCGTAATTGATTTTCATTTAATATCCTATCAATTTTTTCCGATCTCGCGAGCGACAACCTCTGCTGATTTTTTCCAGCTAAATTTTTTGGAGTGAACTTTTCCAGCATGAGCGATGCGCGAGCGTGCTTGATCATCTTTCATAAGATTAGTGAGTGCCTTGCTCCACGCTCCAACATCTTTCGGATCTAGCAGCAACATGTCCGAACCCGTGACTTCAGGAATAGCTCCGGCGTTCGAAGCTATGAGTGCTGTTCCGGCTTGCATGGCTTCTAGCACAACAAGACCAAACCCCTCGTGAAGAGATGGAAGCGCGACCAAATCAGCGGCCAAAAGTAAATCTCGCCGCTCCTCGTCATCTAAAACTGAAATGCGACGAATCTGGCTATCCCCGGCTTTTGTAGCTCCAAATTGTCCGATCGAAATTTCTACATCTTTGTGCTTCCAACCCACCCCGCCGGCGATTACTAAATCCACAGCTCTTCCGAACTCGAATTTTGCATCACTCCACGCTTGAATAAGCATGGCAATATTTTTTCGCGGCTCCACAGTTCCGAGAGTTAGGATAAATGAGCTCGAAATTCCAAGCGCTGCAATGCGTTTTTTTGCTGCCATTTTTCTTTCCACCAGCTCTTCATCCGAAAACGAGCTCAAAATCAAATCCCCTCCTTCGTGCGTAACTATAATTCGATTCGGATCCAATCCAAACTTTCGAACTAAAGAGCGCTTAGTATCATCACTCACTGCGAAAATTATCGGTGCTTGTTTCAAACCTCGTACGAATAACGAGGTTGTCAACTTGCGACGTAAAAAAGATTGCGGAAACCATTCAGGATGATCAAAGATAGCGATATCATGAACCCACGGAATCGAACGGACCGGCACCCTGGGCGCAATAGATCCACCTGGTACGAAAAGGAGATCGCAAGGATCAGATTGTAACGCAGAACGCAAAGATGATCCGCTCGCATCCCGCAACTCAATGACCGAATGAGCTCTTCGTTCTTCCATAGAAAAATTCACACCCTTTGGAACATACAACTTCCACTCCCAAGAAACATCACTTGCCAAAAGCTCCAAAGTTAAAAAACGCGCAGCATGTGCTACGCCTGCGCCCGCTTTTCCATCTACAGGCAAACATCTTAAATCGATTCCGATTATCATACTATCTGGAACCCATACCTGGAGCTTGGAACCCGAAATTATTGATTTGTGCTGGATCCCGTAACTGTTAAATATATGTACGGGATGACAGATGTGTTCCAGGTTCCAGGTTATGGGTTCCAGGTTCCAGGTTATGGGTTCCAGGTTCCAGGTTATGGGTTACGGGTTATGGGTTATGGATTCCATTCATATGTATCAAACGTCCAAGCTGTAAGCGCTTTTATGTCCAAAAATCGTGAGAAGTGATTTGAGCTGCCAAGACTTGCGACTACAATTTCATGCCCCTTATCATCAGCAGTCATCTGCACCATGCAATAACCCGCTTCTGGCAAAGATCCGGTTTTTGCCCCCACAATCTTATATGGATCTTCATTTATAAAAGAATCCAAAAGAAGGTTCGTTGACTTAACCAGATATTTTTCACCTGCCTGGGTTTTCACTTCGATTGATGACAGTGCCGCAATGTGCCGAATCTCCGGATATGACATTGCAATACTTAACATCGCAGCAACGTCAGCTGCGCTAGCACGATTTTGTGAATCAATTCCTGTAGGATCAACAAAAACCGGAGTTGCCAATTTTAACTCCTGCGCCTTCTTATTCATGGCAGCAACAAATTCCTCATTACCAAGTGAAGTTCGCGCTAAAGCATTGCCAGCCGTATTAACCGATCCGACTATTAAAGAATTTAATAAATCCTTACGCGTGACCATATCACCAACATCATAAACCGAATGAAGATCATCTTTAAAATCATATCTAACAAGAGTTACATACTCGTCCATGTCTAGCCCCGCATCCAACAAGACCATGGCTGTCATGAGCTTTGTTATGCTGGCAATCGGCCGAACGTCATGGGGCTGCTTTGAAAACAAAACTTCTCCAGTAGCCACATCAGCAACAAAAACAGACGGACCACTGGTTTCAATACCAAGACTGTTGGTGCGCTGTTTCTTTGGCACTATGGGTCTAACAATAGCCGGCCTTGTATTTAAAGCAACATCACCCATTTCCAATTGGAACGGTTGTTCAATCGCTTGTGCGCCCGGTATCAGGCTCAATGAAACTAAAAATGCTAAAACGTATTCGAACATATCGTTAGCCCTTAGGCCTTTCAGCCCCTTGGCCCTTTAGCTCGTCTCGTTCCAAATCCGCCAGCACATCATCAACAACAGAATTTGAGCTTAACTCTTTATACTGAGGCAGATCATCCAATGATTTAAGACCTAATGCATTTAAAAAGTCAAACGTGACTACATAATTAGGCTGACCAAGTGGACCCACTCCTTTCTCTTCTATCAGACCGCGCATCATCAAATTACGCAAAATCAGTGATGACTGAACACCGCGAATCTGCTCAAGCTCCGGACGTGTAAGCGGACCTCGATAAGCGAGAATTGTGAGCGCTTCAAGAGACGGACGAGTAAGTTCGCCCTGAGTTTCAGATCTAACAACCTGCGTCACCAAATCGGAAACATCAGGATGAGTAACTAGCTCATTTTCTTTACCATGCTGCTGCAGCATTAGCCCGCTCTCTTGCTCTTCCAATTTGGTCTTAAGATCGAGGAGCGCCTCTTCTACATTTTCTGAAGATTCTTTTGTGATGTCAGCTAATTTGCGAACAGAAAAAGGCTTGGCTGCGGCAAATAGTATTGATTCGATTTTAGATGCAAGTTTCATATCTTTCTATTGTCATATAAAGGAACCACCTCCTCTGGGGAGGTATATCCTGAGCTTGTCGAAGGATCTTCCTATTGTTTTTCATGCTCTCGGCAGATGTTTCAAGCGGAAGATCCCTCGTCGCTCCGACTTCCCTCGGGATGACATTTATTTATGATAACATTGGTTCTTCTTTTGGAGCTTTTGGATTAAATTTTATATCTATATCATTAAACAGTTCGGATTGATCCACATCCACAAAACGCTGCTTAACAAGTTCGAGAAGCGCTAAGAACGACACAACTCTCTCTGTCTTATCTTTGGTTCCGGAAACAAACGAACGAAACGTTGTATTCGCATGACTCTTAATGCGTTGAAACAAATCCTGAATCTTTTGCTGAATTGTAACTACGCGCTCAACATTAATTTTTGGTAAATAAGCAAGCGGCTCAAGTCTGGCAATTATCCTCCTCATTGTATGCATGAGCAGATCAGGAGTAATCCCAATCGGCGTAACAAATCCTTTAAACTTTTTCATGGCTGCGCGCTCTGCCCTCTCACGTGTATAGGAACGTTTGCCGGAATTCCACATTTTTTCAATCTCTTTTGATGCACTGACAAAACGTTGATACTCACGTAATTGCGCTTCCAAATCCATTCCTTCCTCCAGTTCTTCGTCATACAGAGACGGAAGAAGTTGTTTGGATTTAATGTACATCAATTTGGCGGCAACAACTAAAAAATCAGCCAGCTCCTCCGGAGGAATGCTTGGGTTATTGTGAACGTGCTCGACAAACTGCTCTGCGACGTTTGCCAAAGAAACTTTGGAAATATCAAGCTCATCCTGCTCAATAAGTTGCAGCAAGAGATCCAAAGGCCCCTCAAAATGCTCAACGTGAAATACAACTTCCATCCGCAACAGTTTACCGCACGGTTGACAGAAAATCTAGCCGCCCATTGTCATCCTGAATCTTCCTATTGTCATCTCGACTGAAGCGTAGCCCAGAAAGCTTTCGGGGCGAAGCGTAACGGAGAGATCTTTTGCACCTGTCATCTCGACTGAAGCGGAAAGATCTCATTCAAACTGGATTCCCGCATCCGTGAGGATGACAGAAAAAAGATTTCTCCGCTACCCCCGCTTCTTGATCTATGGCGAGGTCCGGTCGAAATGACAAATGTCTGTCATCTCGACTGAAGCGGAGAGATCTCATTCAAACTGGATTCCCACATCCGCGAGGATGACAGAAAAAGATTTCTCCGCTCTGCTCCGTCAAAAAGTGGGGCTTCGGTCGAAATGACAGGTGTAAAGATTCCTCCGCGCGGTCGAAATGACAGGTGCACTCAGGATAATAAAATATTAACTTTTACCTTTTGTCTTCTTAATCGAAATATTCGCTTCATCCAATCTATTTTTTTCAACCTCAGAAGGCGCACCCATCATAAGATCGCGTGCATCACCGGTTTTAGGAAATGGAATCACCTCGCGAATGTTCGGCTCATTGGCTAGAATCATAACCAGCCGATCGATCCCCGGCGCCATACCGCCATGAGGCGGCGCTCCATATTCGAACGCCTCCAGCATGTGACCGAATCTCATATCAATTTCTTTCTTGCTTAAACCAAGAATCTCAAAAATCTTATTCTGCAAATCTCTTTGATGAATTCGTATTGATCCGGATGAAAGTTCGTATCCATTTAGTACCAGGTCATAAGTCCACCCGCGAACTTTAAGCGGCTCCTTGTCCAATAACTTAATATCATCTGGATGCGGCATGCAGAATGGATGGTGCTCTGTGTCGATGCCACCCGCTCCATCATCTTTGAATAAAGGGAAATCCACAATCCACGCAAATGCCAGCTCATCCGGATTTTTCTTATCCTTGCGCAGATCGGGTTTATCGGTTCCATACTTACTCATGGCATCCTGATAGGAAATGCGAGGAAACGGTTTTTGGGAAATTTTCTTATCCGGCGCCACTGCCTTAATCAACTCAATCATCAGCCGCTCGTTTAATTCCAACACATCATCCTGATCAACAAATGACATCTCAAGATCAAGCTGCGCAAACTCGGGCTGACGATCTCCACGCTGATCCTCGTCGCGAAAACACCGCGCAATCTGAAAATATTTTTCCACCCCGGCCACCATTAACAACTGCTTAAACTGCTGAGGCGCTTGCGGTAATACGTAAAACTTTCCGGAATGTGTGCGTGATGGTACAAGATATTCGCGCGCTCCTTCGGGAGTACCCTTGGTAAGTATCGGGGTTTCAACTTCTATGAACCCTTCTTTGTGTAAAAAGTCGCGCATGAAACCGATCACCTTATCTCGCAGATCCAAATTCTTCTTCATCCTCGGTGATCGCAAATCCAAATATCGATACTTAAGACGAAGCTCCTCATTTATCCCTGATGTATCTTCAACTTCAAACGGTAGTGTCTTAGCTGCATTCAAAATCTCAATATCTTTCGCGAGCAACTCAACTTTGCCGGTTGCGAGATTTGGGTTTATCTGTCGCTCTCCGCGCTCCTGGATAACACCTCGAATAGCAAGACAATATTCCGGCCGCAAGTCCTTCATCTCATGCTTCGCTTTGGCTGTAAGCTCTTCCGGAACCAGAACCACTTGCAACAATCCCGAAGTATCGCGCATATCCAAGAACGCAATCTTTCCCATGTCGCGTCGGTTGTTTACCCAGCCCATGACCGTTACCTCTTTATCGATCAATTTAGTCGTTTCCAGGTTTAGGATTCTTCTCGCTTTTTTGCTGCTCATAATAACACTTCATGTAATTTCCAATTTCCAAACATTTGAAAATTGAGACTTGAGAATTGGGAATTGGAAATTTATTTATTAGATTTAGCCTGATTAATAATCTCTTGTTTAATAGGCTCCAGCGCATCCCACATAATCCCAGGTTCACATCCCGGATCATTGTATGATCGATTCTCGCACTCAATCAAACGCCTTGTCTCCTGAACCGCATATGAAACACCGAGCGAACCAAAAACCAGACCGACTATAATAAAAACAATTCCCAAAACAATGAAAACCTTAATGTCCCGAACCGGATATTCCATATTCGTATAGGTTACAGGTTTTCGATTATTTCGTCGATATACGGATTGGTTAGCATGAAAACCGCACCTTCGGTAGATGAAAGATCGGCAATCGCATCTTCGCGCCCTGTGATTATGTCTTTAATGAGCAGCTGATCCCCTTTGCGCACGACCAAACGAAATTCGTCCAGAAAACCGAGCGGCATTCCCTGACCTTGCGGAAGACTCGGCCTATCCTCATCCTCTCCAAGTTCTTTAAATCGAGCTAATGTAATTTGTCCATCTTCTGTTTGATAAGCGACCTGCAAATTAGGCGAGGGTACGAAATATTGGATAACTCTTCCGCTCTCTTTGGACAAGAGATCGTATGTTCCATCAAATGAAACTTGATGCAATTCAGAAGGAGGACCCAGAGGATCTTCCAATCCCTGGCCCAGTGTGGCCGTCACATACCAAACATTGCCGCTCCATGCTATTGCGCGTTCTGCTGTGTCAGGAAAATTCGCGACCTGTCTTACACCCCCGGTCAGATTAACTGCAAAAATCGCACGCGAACTGGTTGAAAGGCCGAGGAGCGCGACAGTTTCACTATCCCACCATCCAATTGGTAATACGTCTTTAACACCTTGGCCGTTTGCCGTTCTGACTACAATGCTTTGTTTATCATCCCCGTAACCGATTTCGAATATTCCTGTGCCATCTTCTTTTGGCTGAGCCGGATGAAGGGTCCGTCTGCCGTCCGGTGAACGCATGCCCAGAGATGTGGGAGCACGCTTAAAGTCAGTTGTGAGATATACAGGCTCACCTGTTTGCGTGTCTCTTCCTTGCAGGGTGGACAGTGGCTGACCGAGAAGTTTAATGTCGTCCGGCCAAGTGAGCTCTCTACTTGAACCGTTTACGAATATGCGCGCCCCCTGATCATCTACCATGAGAACCGCTGTATGATGTGCTGTCTCAGTATTTACTCCGGTTGGCTTTACCTTGATGGAAGCGGACAAAGAGGCGCTGTCAGAATTCATGTACGTGAGTAAAACAAGAGCACCCACGATTAGTAATGTGGTTATGAGCGCAACAGCATTGCGTGTCGTTCGTCCTAGTGCCATATAGATAGGATATCACATGTGTGAAATTTCTAATTACTAATTACTAATTTCTAAACAATTTCCAATTCTCAATTCACAATTCTCAATTCTCAAACATTTGGAAATTGGAAATTGTAAGTTGGAAATTATCCGTAAATTCGTATTTTCGTATCACATTCGCCTGCCTGCCTATAGGCGGGTACTTTCGTAGGCTATATAAAAAACGCCGTGCTGAGAAGCGCGGCGCTTTAGACAGTCCTCCCCTTGTGGTAAGGGGGAGGTTGGAGGAGTTACGAATCAAGCGCTAGCCGGTCATGACGATCCAGGTATTTGGCTCGTCCTTTTTCGTACCCAGTAGAATTGCTCCTGTCTGAGCGTGAAGTATATCTTGCACCTTTGCCGCGTCATCGAGCTCACCGCTCAGATGCAGAGCCATGTAATAATAGAAGGCGTTCTGGTAACTCTGAGCGAAGGTGTAATGAAGCCCTCTGCAGCAATTGTTTTGGAACGCATGCCACAAACTTCGGTTCAGCATTTCGTACAAATCGCTACGTTTCTGCTTTTGTTCCTCGTCCCTCAGCCTTGTCCTGAAAGCACTGTTCAGATGAGCGCTGAGAGGTTTGTCGATGCTGTTCGCCAGCGTGTCCCAGAACGAAGTCCGATAAATCCCTTGAGTCATCCACTCGGGCTTCTTGATGGGTTGCTCGAATGAAACCTGAATGATCGAGACCTGCACGAAGTACAGATTTTTCCGGATGGCCTCAACAATTGAATTCGGAATTGAACAAGTTGTCCAAGTACGAAGCATCAACGTACCCTGTTCGGCCATTACATAGAATGGCTCGAGTACATCCATGATGCTCGCACATCGACACTGTTCCACGCCGTGGTTGATCAGATACAACCGCATGAGCTCGCGGTCCACCTTCGCCAACAGCTCGTCTGTCTGTTGTTCGTCAGCTTTCTTATCTTCCGTCATGCCCTCTCTCCTTCCTCATACGCAGGCTAAAGACCTGCGACTACAATTCACTCCTGTCCAAAGATCTGAGCCTTTCTTAACAAAAAACCCCTGATTTGTCAAGGGCTCTTATGTCATCCCCGCATTCTAATATCAATGCACCAATCACATCTCTGAGGCTGGCATAAAAAAATTCAAAACCAACAAAAAGCGCGCGATCACGCAATTTTCGTTGGTGTTAAGATTGTTTTACTTGATGTGATTATTAATCAATGTTTTTACGGCTTATTATCCAATCGCAATTAATTAAGAGTTCGAATCAAGTATCCGA
>JAHIUG010000063.1 GCA_018817245.1 Patescibacteria group bacterium
AGGATGATATCCGTATTTTGCTTCTATTTGAGACGAGATGATCTCAGGATCTGTTTCTTCCATTTTTTCTACGTTCACAACATGCTTTTGTCCGTACTTTGCTTCGCCGGTTCCGTATTTGAATTTAGCCAAAGCATCCTGCGGGTCTTCCATGTTACTGGCTTGGATTGCATCAAGGACCTGATCTTTTACTTTTAGATTTTCATTTAAAATATCGCTGATCTGCATTTCGCCGGATATTGCCACACCTTGGCCTTGGAGCTCCTCGAATTTATCGCGGATTTCCATAAGCTCATGTCTGTAGTGCGACATTTCTGATTTTGTGATCTTACCATTCTTAAGTCCGGTTTCAAATTCATTGATCAGCTTATGTGCAAGTGAGCGTTCAGTTTCAGATCGTTTTGATAATTTTTCTACGCTCGTCGCTTCATTGTGTTTAGTCCGCAATTCCTCAATTCTTTTCATGGTTTCGGCTTCTTCCTGAGCCTCCAGAGCTTTTTTTCCGATCATGACTTTTGGTCGCTCTATTTCTGATGCATATTCTGCCTTACGCTTAACATCTTTGCGAATAACAACCTTTTCATCAGGCACCTCCTTTGGTTTTAGTCTGGTGGGAGGCTTATGATAAAAACGAAGAACATCTTCGTCAACAGGTTTAGATGACTTTTTGGCTTGAGAAGCTGGTTCTGGCATTTGTTCTGCAGCGTTTGATCTTCTTGGCATATGTTTAAAAGTTGGAAGTTAGAAGTTGGAAGTTAGAAGCTGGAAGTTGGAAGTTTTGGATTTAGATTCTTCTAGCCTCAAGCTTCAGGCTTCTAGCTTCTGAAAATTGTATCATAAAACCCGACATTTGTCGGGCTTCATTCGGCAATTTGTGAATTACCGCTACCGTACCAATTTTTCAAACACTTTTGGATAGTCGCGACCAATTTCTGACAACACCTTGCGATTAAGCTCAACACTCTTCTTTCGCAGGTCATTCATCAGTACTGAATACTTTGTTCCCAATGCTCTGGCAGCAGAGTTGATTCTGATTTGCTGCAATCCTCGATTATTTCGTTTCTTGTTTTTACGATCGCGATAAGCATTTACTCCTGCTTTTAAAACAGCGGTATTTGCCAGACTTACTTTTGATTTACGGCCCCACATCATCCCTTTTGTTCTGGCTAGGATATTTTTACGTCTTTTGACGTGATGTGTACCTCTTTTAACTCTAGGCATATATTTTGAATTAGTAATTCATCTGTCATTTCGACCGGAGCGGAGAAATCTTTCTGAAAGATCTCTCCATTTCGCTTCGCCCTGAAAGCATTCAGGGCTACGCTTCAGTCGAGATGACAGGGTAAATTTATTTATTAGGTAAAGCTTTAATCAAAGTCTTTGCATAAGCCGGTGAAACTGTTGTATCACGTCGTTTCTTGCGTGTGATTTTACCCGGATCTCGACTATTGAAATGATTTTTGCCACCATAACGCTTCAAGAGTTTGCCGGTCTTGGTAATTTTGATGCGTTTGGAAATTGATTTAGTAGTCTTAAGTTTCATATATTTAACTGAGGAACTCATGAACCGAAGGACTGAAGAACGATCGTTCCTAATTTCTTTAGTTCATTAGTTCTTTAGTTTAGGATTTTCTACCAACAGTTGCCGAGACGTTTCCGCGCTGTCTTTTCACTTCTTGTTCAATGAGTAGTTCGTAGCTTTTACCCAAATCTTCAATAAAGCCCTTAATGCGCTGGATAGCCAGTTCTCCGTGGGCTTTTTCGCGGCCGCGTAAGATTATCTCAATCTTTAATTTTTGACCAGCCTTGAGGAAATCAAGTGCTTTTTGCTTGCGAACCTCGAGATCGTGTTCTCCCATCTTGACTGAGAGGCGAATTCCCTTGGTTTCAATTTTTTTAGCGCGTGCCTTTTGCTGACGCAGTTCCTTTTCCTTTTGATATTTGAAAGCTCCTAAGTCCAAGAATCTGCAAACCGGCGGATCGGCTTTTGGTGAAACTTCCACCAGATCGTATTCTCGTTCTTTTGCCAGCGCTAAAGCATCAGCCGTTTTCATAACACCAAGCGAGTTGTCATCTTCGTCGATGACACGTATCTCCGGTATTCTGATCTGCTCGTTGGCTCGATATCGAGGAGCAATGTCTTTTGACCGCGTTCTGCGGCGATAGTGGATTCTCATTATTTTCGGTTTTCGCAATTCGCTTTTCGCAATTCGCGTTTGGAAATTGGTAATTGGTAATTCCCGCCTTTGGCGAGTTGGTGGAGATGGGGGGAGTCGCACCCCCGTCCGAACCATTCAGGCAAAACAATCGTTTACAGGTTTAGTCCATTCAAATATCTCGATACAATGTGAACGAATAGACAAGTCCATTATATCAACATATCGGCCGTGTTCTCATCTTCACGATATGAGATGTAGATGAGTAAGCCCGAGGAATGACGATCTGATCTGCGAAGTCGGGCACCTCACAGGAGATCGGGTTTTCGGTTTAAGCGAAAACCGGTACAGGTGAGTAAACGCGGAATGCGCTTTTCACCTTATTCAAGACGTTGGCATTTGTCTTATTTTTAGATGGTTTTACGAGACATCCATCTCGACCTGCATGTTTTGAAAGAACTGGCCGTCAAAATCTCAGCATCCCCGTATTGGTCACGTAACACATATCACGTAACACGTAACACGTAACACATATCACGTATCACGTAACACGTATCACGTATCACGTAACACGTATCACGTATCACGTAACACATAACACGTAACACGTATCACGTAACATATCTTATAAAAAAATGTGCTATGTGCTATGTGCTATGTGCTATGTGTAATCCAGTCTACGGACCTCCCGATCAATGTCACGCTTTTTGAGTTTATCGCGCTTATCGTGCTTTTTTCTCCCTCTTCCCAACCCAAAAGATAGCTTTATGTGACGGACGCGAGGATACAACGAAAGTGGCACTAATGTCAAGCCCTTTTGCTGTAATTTTCCGAATAATGACTGCAGCTCATTTTTGTTCATAAGCACCTTGCGCGCGCGTTCCGGGTCGTATTCTTCCAGGTTTCCCGCCTTTGCATAGCGAGAGATTTTGGACCCGATTAGCCACAATTCGCCATTTTGGAAAGTTAAATACGAACCAACCAGCCTGGCGCCGCCTGATCGTATGGATTTTACCTCGTGGCCGAGCAGCTCTAAACCGCCATCGAATTTCTCGAGGATTTCATAGTCGTGTAAAGCTTTCCGGTTTTCAGTAAAAGACTTCATGCCAGGAGAATAGCGTATCTTACGTTGATCGTAAAACGTTAAACGTGAATTGTATAACATTGGATGATTAACGATATGGTCTTATCATGATAAAATACCGTTATCAAAACAAGAGAACAAAAGAGCAAGAGAACAAATCCAATTCTCAATTCTCAAACGTTTGGAAATTGGAAATTGGAAGTTGGAAGTTAATTCGTAAATTCGTATAAGATCCGCCTGCCTGCCGGTAGGCAGGTAATTTCGTAGACCATATGACTAATCCATCTGAAAGACTGTTTAATATAAAAACATCAGCGATAATAAAAATCGTGGTTATCTTACTGGCTCTGGGGTTTCTTTGGCTGGTAAGAGATATCTTGGCTTTATTATTTGTAGCCCTGTTCCTTGCCGCGCTCATGAATCCAGCCGCTCTTTGGGCGGCAAAGAAACGTATACCCAAGGGCCTGGTGGTGTTGCTCGTCTACATTTTGTTGTTAGCGGCGCTCGGTGCTTTATCCGCATTAATTATTCCAACACTGACTAAGCAGTTTGGAAATTTATATCAGTCATTGGGTGCTTTTGTGCTTTCACTTTCCGGAAGCATACAAATTCTGCGCGAATATGTTGGCCAATATGGTTTTATACAAGATTTAACTACGAGCTTTGATTCCATACAAGGACAAGCGTCTTGGGCTGCCGGTGGTTTATACACAACACTCACAGGTTTCTTTGGAGGCTTAGCCGGCTTGTTGATTGTGATGGTAATGGCTTATTACATGGTAGTGGAAGAAAAAGAAGCTGTTCGTCTTTTTCAGAATTTAGTACCAAAAAAATATCAGGACATTAGCGCAAAAATACTCACACAAGTTCAGATGAAGATTGGAAATTGGTTGGGTGGACAGTTGGCGCTCAGTTTAATCATTGGTGTCCTTTACTATATCGGTTTGTTGATATTGGGTGTGGAGAGTGCGCTGGCACTAGCGGTGTTCGCAGGTTTCCTTGAATTCATTCCGTACCTTGGGCCAATACTTGGCGGAATCCCAATTGTAATTGTTGCTTTTAGCGATTCGCCGTTTAAAGCCGTTTTGGCGTTAGGTTTGGTGATTTTGATTCAGCAGCTTGAAAATCATGCCATTGTGCCAAAGTTGATGCAAAAAGCTGTTGGGCTTAATCCATTGATAAGCATAGTTGCAGTTCTCATAGGAGCGAAATTGTTTGGCGTGGTAGGCGTGTTGCTAGCTGTGCCGGTTGCTACTGCTATCTCCGTTGTATTGACAGAGGTGTATAAATATAAACAGATCAAGACGTGAGAATGAACTGGAAATACGGTGGTAAATTCAGTAGTTTATTCGGTAAGAGATTACGTGTATTTCCATTAGATTAACCATTGTATTTACAATTGAATTTACTATCGTATCTACAATTGTATTTACCCTTTCGTAATTTCGCGACCTTATGCCCAAACCAAAAGCTCAGGCACCAGCGAACCCAAAACTTCAAGCAGCACACCATCCTCCTGTTAGTATTGTTCCGGGTTCTGTTGTCGCGCCCGTAACAGCCCCGAATACGGCAGCAAAATCCGGATCTGCAAAAGATGTCGCTTTCGTAGCTTCAATTTTCATTGTAATTATATTGATAATTCTTGCTGTGCTTGCATTCCTATTGGCAAAAACCGGAATTGTAGAGGTGCCGTTTTTCTCAAGATTTTATAAAGGACCGGTACCCACAAGAATTATTGAAGCTGATCCGATAGACCCGCAGGACTTTCAATATATTTTAAGCGACCGTTTGATTAAACAAATTCAAACAACAGCGCCTCCATATAAAATTAGTATTAGTGAAGAGGAGTTATCAGGTGCGTTGAGATCAGTTATTGATACAGCCTTCAGAGATCAGGGTTGGGAGGTAGAAAATGTTCAATTGGCGGTTCTTCCGGAGAGTGTTGAATTTTGGGGAGAGTTCAAACAAGGTTACTTGAGCGCTGATATATTAATTAAGATGAAGCCAATTGTTGAAGATGGTGGATTAAGATTTGAGACCCTTGGAACCAGACTTGGAGATTATCCGGTTCCATCAAAGCTCGCTGATCAGGTGGCGGGTTTGGTGTTCGGACGCGACTTGGGAACATGGCTTATAGAATTTGAAGATATTGCTTTTCAAAAGATTGACATGCAAAATGGATTTTTAGTAATTTCAGCCGCGCCTCAGAATCAATGATAATCTTATTGCGCATACTCCCATTGCTTGTCGCCCTGCTCCAGGTCGGTGTTTTTTTAAGTCAATTAAACAATCCGCAAAATTATCCTTGGATTGTATTGACAGGGGTTTTAGCGCTGCCCATTGCGTCTTTTTTCATCATATGGAAAAGAGTCGGGTTCAAGCACATGGTAGAAAAAATGACGCCGTCTTTTATACTTTTGGTTGCTTTGGCATTCGCCTTACTATTAGTGGAAAGCCGCGTGGCGCAAACTGCGGTTGTTGCGATTGCAGCTGTTTCAAGTTTTGTGTCACTCGAACTCCTTTTTCTTCTAGCTTTCAATCCGTCTAAATATCCGGTTAATGCTTTATCAAGATTAAACATCGCTTACGTTCCAATAGCAGTCTGGTATATCGCGTACACGTTGAATGGATTGCAGACTTTTTTACACATGGGCAGAGTTTGGCCAGCTGTGGGCATGACGTTGCTTGGAGCAATTCTTTTTCGCACAACCGGACATCCGGAAGCCACAAGACAACAAAATATATTATGGACAGGAGTCGGCGCTTTGGTTGGCGCGCACGTTGGATTGTTGGGGATAATAATGCCAATAAGCATGCCAATGCAGGGGATAATTGCGGCGCTGTTGTTGTCAGGTGCATTGAGAGTAAGGAGGTATGTGCATAATCCAAAACCCAGCAGGAAACAGAGTTGGATAGAAGGCATAGTCGCCTTGGCTGCGTTCGCAGCCTTGCTCGGAACTGCAAAGTGGCTTTAAGGATTGTAGCCGCAGGACTTTAGCCTGCGTTTTAAAGAGCTAGGAGCGAAAAAATCCGTGAAGTAAAAAAAAGAAGCCGCGTTCTTATGAACGGGCTTCGAAGAGCGATCTGACCGTAGGATCGGAATCCTACTCCCTAAATAGCCGCTTGGACGATGGGCATCTAGGTTACCAGTACAGCATTTTTACATGACGTTGGCCTACGTCATGCCGGTGGTCATCCCTCCACCACTGTGCTCGTCAGTCATGCAATTTTTAACATAAGATTGGAGTTCTGTTAAGCATGTGAGCTCTTTATGACATTTGACGTGACATACGCTTTGACATACAATGTTTCCATGTTTCCAATACACAAAACATTTTCAATTCGTGATTTACAGAGAAGATATCGAGAGGTGATAGAGACGGCAAAACAGAGTCAGGATGCAGTCGTTCTTATTAACAAGAGCGTTCCCGAGGCCGTATTGCTGGATAAGCAAACTTATGATGAACTCGTGCGGGATGAGTATATTTATGATGAGCCTTATCTCTTGAAATTGATAAAACAAGCAAAATCTTCCTATATTTCCGGCAAAGCAAAAAAACTACAATCATGGGATGAACTGGATGCTTAAAGTATGGCTTACTTTATTATCTATACGCCTGAATTTAAGCGTGATTATAAAAAGTTATCAGATACATTGAAAGAGCAACTTAAATTAAAAGGTAGTTTGTTTGAACAAAATCCATTTCATCCTGTATTGCGTACGCACAAGTTGAGCGGGAGACTGCGTGGTAACTGGTCATTTTCTATCGACTTCAAGCATCGTGTAATTTTTCAATTTATCAATACGCAAGAAATACTATTATTACGAGCCGGCGATCATTCCGTTTATAGAAATAAATGATACAATATAAAAATAAGAGAACATAAGTGTAAGAGAACAAAAATCTGTCATCTCGACTGGAGCGTAGGAATATAATCAGACGTTCAGGAGCGTAATGGAGAGATCCTTCTGAAAGATTTCTCCGCTTCACTTCACTGCGTTGCGTTTCGGTCGAAATGACAGAATAACTTCGTATAAAATTCGTCTATTCGTTATCATATGAAAAAACAAATTTGGCAAGAAATTAATAGAACGGTCGTGTTTATAGCAGTCGCGGCTGTGGCAGGGGCATTAGCAGGTGCGACCGCTGCTTTGATTGTGACGCCTTTGGATGTCACGCGTTTAACGCTATTAAATCAGACTTCGTCAACCATTCAGGTCTACGGATCAACAACCACAGAACCAACATTTGTAAGAGTTGAGCCTCGTTTGGTAGCCCCTCTTCTACCACCCGGATTTATAACAAGAAGAGCAAGTCCGGTGGCAACGGTATATAGTAAAGCAAAGGGTTTCAGTCTTGAGGGTCGCAGCCTGACGCCGGATAAAATATTAGGACAAGC
>JAHIUG010000064.1 GCA_018817245.1 Patescibacteria group bacterium
TGTGTTACGTGTTATGTGTTACGTGCTATGTGTTACGTGCTATGTGTTACGTGCTATGTGTTACGTGCTATGTGTTACGTGCTATGTGTTACGTGCTATGTGTTACGTGCTATGTGTTACGTGCTATGTGTTACGTGCTATGTGATATGTGATATAATCTGATTGAATATGCACTTATTCAAAGAGCGCTGGTGGTTAGGCATGAAAAAGAAAATTTTTAATGTGGATGTGCGACCGTACGCCGTCTTGTTTTTGGTGTTGGTGATCGGTGTTTTTGGTGTGGCAAATGGAGCAAACGCTCAATTATCATCAGACATCTTAAACGGAGCTATTGGAATTTTTGGCCGGTTTGCCGGAATCATCATTTCGTTTTTAGGCAACATGGTGTTGTTGGTAACAAGCGCTCTTATTCAATTTGCAAGTTACAATGATTTTATTCATGCTAAGCCAGTGGAGATCGGTTGGGTTTTGATGCGAGATGTGGTGAACATGTTTTTTATAGTTCTGCTTTTGGTCTCTGCATTTTCTACGATCATCGGATATAACACGGAATTTCACTATAAGAAAGTTTTGCCAAAATTGTTGGTCATGGCAGTGCTGATCAATTTTTCAAAAACATTGGTGGGATTGATGATTGATTTTTCTCAGGTCATCATGCTGACTTTTGTGAACGCGTTTTCAGCCGCAGCCGGGGGAAATTTCATGACAGCTTTTCGATTGAATGAGATTACTGCGCTGGATCCTAATAATCCCAGTGTTTACGAAACTGGAGCGCACCTGACTGCATCCATACTCGCCATCATGATGCTTGGCATATCCTTGACCGTACTCATAATCATGGCTGGATTTTTAGTGTTTCGTATTGTTGGATTATGGATGTTGGTAATTACGGCGCCGGTTGCGTTTTTTGCCACTGCTTTGCCAGGAAAATTAAAAGGTGCCCTTTCCGTTTTTACTGATGGCTGGTGGAGTAGATTAAGCGCACTTCTCGTCGCAGGACCTGTTATGGCATTTTTCTTATGGCTGGCTCTGGCTGTGGTTCAGGGCGGAGATGTCATTATTTTGAAAGATACGGCAGAAGCTACAGCTGCGTCCTCTAGAGCGAATTTTGTAACTACGATTGGTAATGCCTCAAATATCGGGCAATTTTTTGTTGCAGTTGTCTTTCTATTGATGGGTGTGGAATTTGCGGTTAAGGTATCTAAAGATATATCTCCAAAATTTGAGAAATTTGCACAAAAAGTGAGCAAAGGCGGAGGTCCGGCAGTGCATTTGGCGCGTGGCGCAGCACGTATTACGGGCAAGGGAGCGGCAATTGGAGCTCGAGGATTGGATCGCGCATTTGATATTCGCAGTAACATTGGCAAAGCCGGTTTAGCAATTGCACCGGGTTCTGAGAAATTCGCTCATTTAGCCGGTACGCGTTCTAGGGAAGTTCAGGCGCGCAGAGCACGTCAGACTGAGGCGAAAAAAGGCATGACAGCAGCACAGTCATTAGCATTTGACCGAGCTCAGGCTAATTCGTTTAACAGTATTGATGCGAGAGCAGGTCAGATCAGTTTGGCAGATACAGTGTCTTCAGCCGGCGGATTAAAAGCATTAACAGCAGAAGAAGACGCAAAGCTCACTCATATTGAAGATCCGAATAAGCGTAAAGCTGTAGCTAAAGCCAATGCTCAGCGTGTTGCTGCCACTGAAATGGCCAAAGCCAAAAAAGCGGCTGAGGCTGCCGGAGATGAAGAGACTGTAACAAAGATTGATGAAAAAATTAAGAAGAACCCTGGACTGGCAGCGGATTGGGCGGCTTTGGGTGGTGTTGCAGAATCAACGGATGATGTTAAGGAAATTCTTAGTGGTAAGCAGACAGCCGCGTTTGAAGATAGTGGTTCTGCTCTCGCCATTTTAAAGTCTATTGGTGCCATTGATGAAAATGGGGATGTTCAGGTGGAATCCGAAGGATATCAGTATCTTAAGAAAAACGGTGGTCAACGCTTTAAGTTGGCTCAGCAACATATGGGTGGAGGTGAAGCGGGTGCAGCGGGCAGGAAAGCTCAATTGGCAGTAATGGCAGCCGGAGATAAAGCCACGTCTGAACAAATAGCTGCCGCTGATGCCGCACGCAGGACGATTGTGAAAGGAAAAGGCGGAAGTCTGTCAACGGTTAATTTGGCGGGAGCTACCAAAGCAGGATTGCCTGGGGTAGTGATGAAGCCTACGGCCGTCACGCGGAATGAGTTTGTCATCAATCAGGGCAAGGACAGACTGAGCGCGCTTGCCGCACAGGGTAAGGGAGCGGAGGACAAAGAGGTTATGGACGTTAAGAGAGATATGTTGGGAGCAGGTGCTTTGGTAAATGAAGCCTTCCGTTACGATGCGGATACGGGGTTTGAGGACAAAGGCAATCGCAAGGCCTATGAGAGAGCAATTTCTACGGTCGTCAGCGCAGATCTGAATGAGCTCGCAGTACTCGATACAGGTACACTCAAGTCCAATCCGAAAGATTATAACGAAGCCAGAGAAGCGGCTGTGGCGACGCTTAATAAAACCAAGCTCTCCTATTTGGGAGAGCGATATAATGAAGCCTTGGAAACTGTTAATGTAGCCGCGCAAAAGAAAATCAGCGAACTTATGCAGATTGGTTCCGATGAAGGTCATCGAATAAAAAGTGTGCTGGCAGAACTGGTTAAAAAAGGCAGCGTCAGTAAGGATGATTACTCTGAGGCGATGGCGTATTCAACGGGGAGGTCAGCGGCCATTCCTCCTGAGGTACTTTCCCGTTTAGAGTCATCCGGTATTTCCGCGGATGGAGTTGGAGCCATGCGTTTTCAGTGGAATGTTGATAAGGATCCGAAGATGCGCGCTATTCGCGGAAGCGTTGGTGATCGAGTTGACAGGGCGGCTCAAAGGGCCAGTTCGGTCATTGAGAAGGGCGCCAGATCGACTGCTAGAGGGGCCAGAGCAGTAGGTCGTGAAGCTGTAACGTCAGGGAAGGCTCGTCGGGCGGCCGCAGCTTACGGAAAATTTAAAGAGAGTAGAAAACAAGCCAGGATTTCGGCTTTGGAAGCCAAAGCCGAGGCTATGCCGGAAGATGCACAGCCAACACCTCCAGAAGGACCCGCAGTATGAACCAAACAGAGAGAGCTTCGTTATCCGTCTCGCCTTCGCAACCAGCGGCGGTAGTTGTGGTTCCTGAAACCGGAATGCGGACAGCGGATCGTGTGGCGCAACCTACGGTTGTTACGGAAGATACAACAGAAGAAGTCACAGTTGAGCTGGAGCCGGCAGTTATGCGTTTTGTTTTGTCCGACCATTATACGGATTCCGTAAACGCCGTAAAAACAAATTTTAAGCTCACCGATGAAGATGCCATGTTTATAGACGATCTGGATCGCCTGGTAATGGGCGGACAATTGGATCTTGAATCTTATCTTGTCGCTTTGGAAGATGAATTCGCGCAAAAGATGAAGGACGATGAACGTGATCGTATGTACTCACAGCTTTTGAGTGAGCGCTTTGTTCCGCTCGGAGATTTGATCGTGCCGACGGCTGAAGAGGTGGCTAAGGCGGAAGGACTTACTCTGCCGAGCACACCGCATTATCGTGTGTATACCAAGCCTTTGAGTTATTCCGGAGTGACTTCCGAAGTGGCGGAAACCGCCGGAGTTTCTTTGACTGGCGGGCCTTTGCGCGAGCGGTTGCGGGCGCTTGTGGCCGGAAAAGCGAAAGGTGATGTTGTTGATGCGCAAATTCTGGAAACTTTGACTCGCGGCTCTGATTTTGGAGGACTTGGACTGGATAAGGCCGGCGCGTCAAAAATACTGGTAGCCATGCAAGACATTTTAAAACGTGTCAAAGTCATGACTGAGGATGAATACAGTGCGTGGCTCTCCAGGGGGGCTGAAATGCCGAAGAAAGTTACGCGGCCGCCAACTGATGAGGAAATGGAGATTGATGCTATTAAAAAGGAAATGCTGCCGCCAAAGCCGGAAGTTAAAAGTGTTTCCGAACAGGCGGTAGAAGCGACATTGGAACGTATCACTTACAAGCCAAAGGGTGACTATCTTATTAAACGAATGCGCAACGCCGTTTCTTCGCGCTTAAGAGATGTGCGAAGTTCAATTGAATTCAAACAATTGTTAACTCGCAGCAGTAAAGTTGGTGGATTAGACATGTCACCGGAAGACGCGGAACAAGTCGTAAAACAGGTGGAGACTTGTTATCAGGAATTTCATCAAAGTGTTGTGACTGAAGAAAAACGGAAGATTGAGGTTCAGCTTTCCGAACAAAAGCAAAAGATCGAAGATCGTAGAAAACAGGAAGCAGAAGAACACGCAACGTGGTTTGAGGAAAAGATTCGAGCGCGAAGAGCCGGAGAAACTCAGGCGGCTGAAGTTTTGGGTAAATTAAGAAAATTAGAAACAAAAGAAAAGACAGCGGAAGAGGCTAAGTTTGGGCCGATGGTGGCAAGTTCGGAATCTGGGAGTCGGAAGCTGGAAGCCGGAAGCAAGAAGGCGCCGGATGGAATAAAGGTTTCAAAAGCTTCAGCTGAATTAACAAAGGAGGTCGCTCCTATATCTGTAGATGTTGTAAGACAGGGAACAGGCCCTCGATTAATGGGATTGGCCGGAGAGCTTGGTTCAATTACCATGGACGAGTTTCGCCGCATTGATAAGAATCCGGAACAAGCCGCGCAGAAATTAATGCAGAAAATTGAAATTTTGGGTCAGGAGTCTCCGGACAAGCGAATGGAAGGTATTAAGTTATTTAAAGCCAGCCCATTGCATTCAACCTATGTTTCTTTAGTGGGGGAGAGTTTTCGTGCCGGAAAGCCCGTGTTCGCATTGGCGGATGAAAAGAGAAAGGCCGGAGAAAATACACTGTCCCCGGATGAAATAAAAGCTATCATTCAACTCAATAGTAAGTTAAAATTCTGATGTTAAACTACAAATGTAAATTAATGACGAATGACCAAATCCGAATGACGAATGTAGGAATGGATTAGAAAAAATAACAACCAACATTAGTCATTTAGTAATTCGTCATTAGTCATTACGCAAAGCGTTGTTATGCCCGAGAAATTCATAGTTCCGCAATTTATTGAAAACGAAGATAAAATCTTGGGTCCTATTACGGTTCGCCAGTTTTTACTTTGTTTGATCACGGTTTTCCTGCTTTTTATCGAATACAAACTTTTTGCTTTTGCCTACTTTATTATGGCGGCTATTTTAACAGCCGGAATCGGTGGCACTTTCGCGTTTTTGAAAATCAACGGGCAGCCGTTTCACATCTTCTTTTTGAATTTTGTACAAACAGCTCTTCGGCCTAATTTGAGATTATGGAATCGTGAACCGAATGAAGCTGATTTGCGTGAAAGCCTTAAGCCAAAGGTGCAAAAATTAGCGCCACCAACAATAGCAAAAAAATTGCCGCATTCAACGCGATTGAGAGAACTTGCTTTAACCGTGAATACCGGCGGAGTTTATCAACCGGACGAGGAAGAATAATGGTAGATTCGATAGTGAATACATTGGTAAATAAATTGGTAAATACAATAGAATCTACAATCAAATCCACTACTGAATCCACAACTGAATTTACCATTGAGTTCCCCCATACTGTATACTATAAAAATATTCCAACTTCCAACTTCCAACTTTCAGCTTCCAGCTTCTAACTTCCAAACAAATGTCTAAGAAAAATACATCTAAAGCAAAACCGGGAATTCCAACACAAAAGTTTTTGGATATTGCTGAGATAAAAGAAGATGTTGTGGTTATGAAGGACGGCACGTTGCGCGTTGTACTTTTGGTTTCGAGTATTAATTTCGCTCTTAAATCCGTGGATGAACAAAATGCGGTTGTTCAGTCTTACATGCAGTTTTTGAACATGTTGGATTATCCGATACAGATAAGCATTCAATCTCGTCGCATGAATATAGATGATTATTTGGCGCAATTGCGAGAACAGGAGAAAAAACTGACAAATGAGCTGCTGCGACGTCAGATACTGGATTACACTGATTATATAAAACAGCTGGTGGATCTGGGCGACATAATGCAAAAACGTTTTTATGTCGTTATTCCTTATGATCCGGCTACAGCGAAACAAAAAGGGTTTTTCGCGCGTTTTAGTGAAATCCTAACACCGGCTGTGGCCATCCGTTTATCTGAAAAAAGATTTAGAGATAACAAAGACGCTTTAATGCTGAGGGTTAATCAGGTTACGTCCGGCATTCAGTCCATGGGGCTAAGTTCAGCGGTTTTGGATACTCAGAGTCTTATAGAACTTTATTATACCGTCTACAATCCGAATGTTTACGAATCACAAAGAATGAACGATATAGACAGGTTACAGATAGAACAATAATAAAAATCTATCTACTACTTTCCAACTTATGGCTTTTAAACCAACACCAGAAAAGGAAAAAGAGGTTAAAGAAAAAAGACACCTAACAACTGAAGGTGCCGGTTTGCGTAAGGGGCCGTCAAAAATAGAAGAAAAAGCAAAATCAGAAACGCAAAAGATCGCGCTGGAAGAAGAGCGCGTGTACCGCAGAGGTGTTGCGTCAATTAAGGATTTGATTGCGCCAAGCTCAATGCGCGTGGAACCGAGCATGCTGCGACTGGGAAATGCTTTGGTGCGCACCTTGTTTATTGTAACTTATCCTCGCTATGTGACAGTCGGTTGGGCATCTCCGATTATCAACTTGAATGCAACAGCTGACATTGCCATGTTTTTTTATCCCATTAAGGCTGAGATCGTTTTAAAACAGTTAAAGAAAAAAGTCGGTATTTTAGAGGCGCAAATTACATCTGACGCAGAATCCGGAAAGCCGCGCGATCCGATTTCCGAAACCGCGCTTAGAGATGTTGAACAGCTGCGCGATGATCTGACTCAGGGAATTGAGCATTTTTTTCAATTCTCATTTTACGTTACTTTTTATGCAAGCACAGAGGATGAAATGGATAGCCTGACTTCCCAAGTTGAATCCACATTCGGCTCAATGTTGATTTACACAAAACGCGCGTTCTTCCAGTCTGAACAGGGATTTAATTCAACTCTGCCTCTGGCAAACGATGAGCTGCTCATTACATTTAACATGAGCACGTCGCCGATCGCTTCATCCTTCCCATTCACTTCAGCTGACCTGACTTCTGAAAACGGAATTTTGTATGGAATCAACAGGCACAACAATTCGCTCATCTTATTTGATCGCTTTTCCCTGCAAAACGCAAATGCCGTGATTTTTGCCACATCGGGTGCGGGAAAATCTTATGCTGTTAAGTTGGAGATTCTGCGCTCAATGATGCTCGGCACTGATGTTTTGGTTATTGATCCGGAAATGGAATACAAATATCTGTCTGATGCGGTTGGAGGCACATACATAAACATTTCACTTGCGTCCAAATCCAAAATCAATCCATTTGATTTGCCACGTCCTGTTGGCGAACAAGTTTCATCTGAAGACATTATTCGCAGTGCAGTCATCACTCTAAAAGGATTGCTGAGATTAATGTTGGGCAAGCTCACTTCTTCTGAGGATTCTGTTTTGGATCGCGCTTTGTTGGAAGCTTATGCCAAGAAAGATATTGTGCCGGGAGTGGATTTGACTACAGTAGAGCCCCCGACAATGCAGGATTTTCAAGATGTTTTGGAAGGCATGGAAGGGACTGAGGAGTTGGTCGTTCGTCTTAAGAAATATACGGAAGGCACGTTCTCCGGACTTTTGAATACACCTACAAATGTTGGAGTGAAAAATCAGATGGTCACATTTTCCGTTCGCGACTTGGAGGATGAACTGCGGCCAATCGCGATTTATACAATCGTAAACTTCATTTGGAATGTTGTGCGTTCTGAGCGCAAAAAACGCGTTTTAGTAATTGATGAGGCTTGGTGGCTGATGCAGTCAGAAGATTCAGCCAAGTTTATTTTCGCTCTGGTAAAGCGTTGCCGCAAGTATTATTTGGGAGTTACAACAATTACGCAGGATGTTAATGACTTTTTAACTTCGCCATACGGACAAGCCATTGTTACCAATTCTTCTTTGCAACTGCTTATGAAACAAAGTCCGGCCTCCATAGATCTTGTGGCGCGCGTATTCTTGTTAACGCAGTCTGAAAAGTATTTGTTGCTAGAAGCGGGTTTGGGAGAGGGGATTTTCTTTGCCGGAAAAAAGCACGCTGCAATTCATGTCGTGGCTTCGTACACAGAAGATCAAATCGTAACCACAGATCCTAAGCAGCTTTTGAAGATTGAGGAGTCGCGCAAAGAACTTGCAGAAAGGCAGCGCGAGGCTGAACAAGGAGGAGTTAAGACATAAAATATGAATCGACGAAATAAATTTTTCTTATTGATTTTACTCGCGCTTTTAGTTTTGGCGATCGGGCTTTACATTTTATTTCAGCCGTTATTCGAACGCGCAGCTCAGCCGCCTGACTTACCAGGTGGCGCAACTCCCGGTGCGTTTGTTCCAGAGACTCCGCCAACACCTATTAAAACAGCTCCGGCCATACCAGCAGACATTAAACAACTTTCTGATCGCGCAGCTGCTTTTGTCGAACGTTTGGGTTCCGGATCAAACAGCGAAGGTTTTCGTGGATACGAAGATGTTATGCTTGATGCCGCGCCAAAGTTTCGCCAGACATTGCAGCAAGAGCAGGAGATAATGGTGCAGACGCATCCCGTCCTCGGACCTGTTTATGGCGTAATAGCGCGCGTAGTGTCAGTAGACAACAGCCAGGCTAAATCCGGTGCGGACATCGTTCCCTTTATTTTGCAGACTCAAATAGCCGAGGATGTCGGAGATCCGGGTAAACCTTTTAAAATTTCTTACATTGAAGTAACGTTGTCTTTCGAGAAACAGGTGGACGGCAGCTATTTGGTAAACGGTCTAAGCCGAAAACCACTGGAATTATAAAATTTATGGCAGAATCAAAAAAAGGTTTGGGAGGAATCACAAACCGAGTGTTGGATATTCTCTTTCCTCCGAATTGTATTGTTTGCGGCAAAGAGCGTTTTTGGTGCTGTCAAAATTGTTTGGATGCTATCGAATGCGTAAACCGCGATCCCTGCGCGCGCTGTGGCAGTCTAAAGTTTGATCATGAGTGCAAAGAAATCTATTCCCCACTTTCTACTACCTACTACCTAGATGGACTCGTCGCCATGACTTTCTACCACAATCCACAGTTTCGAAGATTGTTGCACGGGCTTAAATATAAATACGCGACCTGCCTTATCCCGAGCGTTTCACAGATAATGAATCGTTATAAGAATCAGAGACTTGATCCGTGGCCATGGGCCGGAGAATCACGATTGGCTTTGCAAGCCGTGATTGGTTCGCCAAAAAGAATACGTTCGCGCGGATTTGATCAGGCCGAGTTATTGCGAGATTTGGTGAAAGAGGAGTTCTTGCCATGGGCAGAAACTGTTTCGTTGCTAGATCGCAGACCATCTATTCAAGCGCAGGCAGATCTGAAGCCGGGACCGTTGCGCAACGCAAATGTTCGTGGGGCATTCAGTTTAAAAGATGTAGGAGCGGCCGAACTTCCGAAACGCGTGGTTTTGGTGGATGATGTATTCACAAGTGGCGCAACAATGTTTGACGCAGCGCGCGCACTCCGATCCGCAGGAGTTGAAAAGGTGTATGGGTTGGTTTTGGCGATTGGTGCTTAA
>JAHIUG010000065.1 GCA_018817245.1 Patescibacteria group bacterium
ATGCTTTTCTCCAGTTGTTACGGTACAAAGTCGAGGGAAATCCTCGACAGATCCGCTAAGTCTTGCGACATACGGACGGCTTAACTTAGCTGATTTTTGGGATTTTGTCAAGCCTATTATTCTAATCCCTATCTGTTATCTCAAACGGTTCTCTTTGTCATCTCGACCGAAGCGGGGAGATCTCTCTAAAAGATTTCTCCACTACACTTCACTACGTTATGTTTCGGTCGAAATGACAGTAGTGGGATTTCGATAATAACAGGATATTTGACTAAAATTAGGTAAAAAAAGACCCATCGTCGCTAAAGCTATGATGGGTAAAGAGGACAAACTATCGCGAGTTTTTAGACAGCATCTTTTTAGTCCTCTTGAAAAAGCTGGGAGAGCACCAAGAACGAAGTCTTAGAACATCCTCGAATTAGCTCTCCCGAATCAAATTTGTAACAAAAATAGAGCCTTATGTCAAAGCCCTAAATGTCATCTCGACCAACGCGGAGAGATCTCGTCCGAAGAGATTTCTCCGTTCCGCTTACGCTCCAGTCGAAATGACAGGTGCTAATTCACTAACACAGCCTGATCCGCAGTCGCTAGATTTTCATATGTTCCGCAGAGAAAACGAATAGTCCACTCCCCTTCTTTTGCATCGTTTGGCACATCCCATTTCCAAGTGAATTTCCCAGGAGAAACAAAAGTTGCTTCAGCTGCCTCTTTTCCAATCGCAAATAATCCATCATCTGGATCATAAACATCAGCTAAACATTTTGCCCAAGTGTTTGTTGTGATATTAATAGTCCAATCCTTACCAGCGCTCGTAGATCTATCCATATTGCCTAATTGAATAAAAGCGCGATCAGGTGGCGGTATTTCTGCAATGGTTGGAGATGAAATATGTACAGGCTTAATCGGTTCAGCGGTTTGTTTGTATATGTTATATACATACGCCCCCATTCCAATTGTTGTAAGAATGAGAACTACGAGAATAGCTTTGATGGTTTTTGAGTTCATAATTCGAGTATTAGTATACAGCTTTTGTCATCTCGACTGAAGCGTAAGCGAAATGGAGAGATCTTTAAGAAAGATTACTTCGCTTCGGTCGAAATGACAGATGGAAAGATTACTTCGCTTCGGTCGAAATGACAGATGGAAAGATTTCTCCGCTTCGGTCGAAATGACAGATGGAAAGATTACTTCGCTTCGGTCGAAATGACAGATGGAAAGATTTCTCCGCTTCGGTCGAAATGACAGATGGAAAGATTTCTCCGCTCCGCATTCTCTTCGGTCGAAATGACAAGGCTTATCTAGTGCGTCCATGTCTTGGCGGACGTTTTGGTTTTACAGTTGCTTCACGTTCGCGCTTTCTCATCTCCTTTTGAATCATGGAAATTTCATCGCGAAGAATAGCAGCAAGTTCAAATTCCAAATCCTTAGAGGCTCGTTTCATTTCACGCTCCTTTTTCTTAATAACTTTTTGCAAGTCATCTGTTTCTGCTGCTAACTCAAGTTTCAAAATTTCTTTTACATCTTTCGTACTTGCAGAAAGACCAAGGATCGCGCGCGTATCATTAAGCGCTTTTATAATAGATTTCGGAGTGATGCCATGCTTTTTATTGTACGAATCTTGTTTTGTGCGACGCCGGTTTGTTTCGTCAATTGCGCGTTTCATGGAACCTGTGACGTTGTCAGCGTACAAGATGACATGCCCACGAATGTTTCGCGCTGCTCTTCCAATTGTTTGAATAAGCGCGGTTTCTGATCTTAAGAAACCTTCTTTGTCTGCGTCTAAAATTGCGACAAGCGAAACTTCGGGCAAATCCAAACCTTCGCGCAGCAAGTTAACACCAACAAGAACATCAAATTCTCCCTTGCGGAAATCGCTCAAAATTTCGAGCCGCTCAACTGTTTTTATGCCGCTATGCAAATAACGAGCGCGCACGTTCTTTTCTTTAAGATAATCTGTTAGATCTTCAGACATTTTTTTAGTTAATGTTGTTGCAAGCACGCGGTCACCTTTTTTAATTGTTTTGTTAATTTCTAAAATTACATCTTCAACCTGTCCTTGATATTTTCCTTTTGGAGTAATTGGACGAATAAGAACTTCCGGATCTATCAAGCCGGTTGGACGGATGATCTGGTCAATAATTTTGCTTGAATGCTGATACTCGTACGGACCGGGAGTGGCTGAAACAAAGATAATTTGTTTTATCTTTTCTTCAAACTCGTGAAATCTGAGCGGCCGATTATCGCGCGCGCTTGGCAATCTAAAGCCGTAATCAATGAGCGTGTCTTTTCGTGAACGATCACCTTTAAACATTCCGTTAACTTGTGGAATTGTGACATGTGACTCATCAGCAACCAAAAGAAAATCTTTTGGAAAGTATGAGAATAACGTGTCTGGCGGTTGTCCAGGTGCGCGACCTGATAATTGTTGTGAGTAATTCTCAATGCCATTGCAATAGCCAAGATTTTCAATCATTTCAAGATCGAATTTCGTACGACGTTCCAATCTTTCAGCTTCCAAAAGTTTGCCGTGCTTTTCAAAATATTTGAGTCTTAGTTTCAACTCTTTACGAATTTCTTTACTAGCGCGCTCTCGTTCCGGCCCAAGCGTTATAAAATGTTTAGCTGGGAAAATATAAAGCTCTTCCTGCTCCTGAATTGTCTTGCGTGTAACAGGATCGGTTTTCAAAATAGTTTCTATACGACCGCGCGGTGCTTCAATACGATAAATGACATCATCGTTCGCAGGCATGATTTCTAAAACTGAGCCGTGCGAGCGGAATGTGCCGCGCAAAACTTCTGCGTTAGTTCGCGTGTATTGAGTTTCTATCAATCGATCTAAAATATTTTCGCGTTTAAGATCATCCCCCACTTTCATTTGGAGCACAGTCTTCTCATAAGCTTCCGGCGCTCCTAAACCGTAAATACAAGAAACAGATGCGCAAATAATTACATCCTTGCGTGTGAGTAGTGCCTGAGTTGCGCTATGACGCAATCGATCAATCTCCTCATTGATCATGGCTTCTTTTTCAATGTAAGTATCGCTATTTGGAATGTAAGCCTCAGGCTGATAGTAATCGTAGTATGAAACAAAATATTCAACCGCGTTGTTTGGAAAAAATTCGCGAAACTCATTGCAAAGCTGTGCTGCCAAAGTTTTGTTGTGCGCGATAACAAGCGTGGGTTTTTGAACTTCCTGAATCACATTGGCAATTGTAAATGTCTTTCCAGTACCTGTTGCGCCCAATAAAGTCTGAAAGCGCTCCTTATTCTCCACACCCTTAACCAAGGCCTTAATGGCTTGAGGCTGGTCTCCGGCCGGCTGGTATGGAAGTTTGAGTTCGAACTTGGACATTTGTTCAGCATTCTGGCATAAATTTGCGAAAATGGGTAGACTACGATTGTCATCTCGACCAGCGCGGAGAGATCCTTCATACCTGTCATCTCGACTGAAGCGTATGGACATCCGACAGCGTTTCGTAGCGTAACGGAGAGATCTTTTTAGAAAGATTTCTCCGCTTCACTCCACTGCGTTCCATTCCGGTCGAAATGACAGAATGGAAAGATTTCTCCGCTTCACTCCACTGCGTTCCATTCCGGTCGAAATGACAGAATGGAAAGATTTCTCCGCGCTGGTCGAAATGACAGATGTAGATATGTTTACATGGAATAAGTTAAAGCGTCCGATTGTGGGGCTTTCGCCAATGGCCGATTTTACGGACACGCCTTTTTGTTTGATTAGTAAGAAATTAGGAGCGCCGTTGGTTTATCGCGAGATGGTTTCAGCAGATGCACTCGTTCGTCTGAATGAAAAAACTTTAGGAATGGCCAAGTTTCACAAAGATGAGCGACCGGTCATCCAACAAATCTTTGGATCTGATCCGGATCGAATGGCTGAGGCAGCTCGAATTATTGAGGGGCGCTTTAAACCCGATGGTATTGATATTAATATGGGTTGCCCTGCACATAAGATTGTTAAAGGGTTTCATGGTGCGTCTTTGATGAAGAATTCTGATTTAGCTGCGAACATTATTCGTTCTGTTAAAAATGCGGTATCAATTCCGGTTAGCGTAAAGACGCGACTTGGTTGGAAAGATGATCGTGACATTCTCGAGTTTGTTAAGGTTTTGGAAGACGCGGGAGCTGACTTAATTGCAATTCACGGCCGCACAAAAGAACAGGCTTATTCTGGAGTAGCGAACTGGGACCGCGTTGGTGAAGCTCGTAAGAACGTCAAAGTTCCGGTTTTGGTAAATGGTGATATCGTTTCGGTTGAAACTGCGAAAGACGCGCTCGCTCGTTCGAACGCAGATGGAATGTTGATTGCGCGCGGAGCTTTGGGAAATCCATGGATTTTTCAGCGCATCTTGTCCGGACTAGAAACTGGCAAAGATCCGGGAGCGCCAACAATGGAAGAAAGATTGAATGTGATTCGTGAGCACGCGCGGTTGCAGGTCAAACATCACGGAGAAAAAGGACTCGTTCAGTTACGCAAACATTTTCCTTGGTATTTCAAAGGTATTAAAGGTACGCGTGCATTACGAGCTGATTTAGTTCAAGTTTCAACATTAGAAGATTTAGAAGAGGTTTTAAATAAAATATAAAAAAAGACCCACCGCAGCACAAAGCTTTGGTGGGTCGAGAGGACAAGCATAGCAGAAGCTTTTGCTATGCTGTTCAAAGTCCTCTCTTAAAAGGTTGGGAGAGCACGAGTTCTTGAGCCTTTTGACAGGACGGCTGAAGCTCTCCCTTTTGCTGAATTCATCTGAACCATCTATACGCAGGCTAAAGACCTGTGGCTACAGTTTTTGAGAAATTCAGGAAAAGAGACCCCCGTAAAATCATGTAAGCATGACCACGGGGGAAAAGAGGGCATGGACTGAGTAGTTTTTTAACACCAACCACAGAGTCCTCTTAAAAAAGTCGGGAGAGCATTCAACATTGAGACTGTTAGCAGCATATTCAAAGCTCTCCCGAAAGGGATCTATAACAAAAATAGGACTTTTTGTCCATAGCGTTATAATAGATCAGTTGGATCCCCCTTCTTTGTCATCCTGAGCGCAGCCGAAGGATCTGGCCGCTAAGACCTCAAACTTTCATTATCAAACCAAGCCTCACTTAAGTCATCCCAATTCGGATTCATTTCTTCAATAAGAAATATCTTCTTTTTTCTAGTCCATCCTATTAATTGCTTTTCTCTTTCTATTGCTTGAGAAACATCATTATATTCCCCGAAATAAACTAACAAATCTATATTATATTTTTTTGTAAAACCTTCGACCTTCTTCGCTTTATGATCGAACACTCTGCGTTCTAAATTGTTTGTTACCCCAATATAAAAATTACGAGATTGATTTGTCATTATATATACGTAGTAAGATTTGTGTTGCTGCATTCTTAAATGAAGTCTAGTGAATTTATGGGGCCAGATCCTTCGGCTACGCTCAGGATGACAGAGAGGAAGACTCTTTAAAAAGATTGCCACGCTTCGCTCGCAATGACAAAGGGGATCAATAAACTGCGATCCTTGCGCTTGGTAAGTAATTCTCAGGATTTACAGGGATTCCTCCTTGTCTAACTTCAAAATGTAAATGTGGTCCGGTTGATAGTCCTGCACCGGCTTGACCGGGCATACCACCTGAATAACCGATAACCTGTCCCCTTTCCACGTACGTATCAGGTTGAGCAACAAAGCTTGAAAGGTGGGCGTAAACCGTGGCAATGCCTCCGGGGTGAATGATCATTGTGTAGTAACCGTACATCTTTCCCTGTTTGTTCCATGCGACATAACCACCGGCAGCAGCGCGAACAGGCGTTCCTACAGACGCGCGAACATCTGTACCCGGGTGTTCAAAAAGGTGACGGAACGGATAATCCTGATCATGAAAAACAGCAGTAATTCCGCGGGCAGGATTCACGGGCCAGTTTAAAAGCACATCGCCACGCGCCAAAGCCTGGTCTACATTATCCAACTTATTTTTCAATTGAATCTCCAAGCGCGCGATCTCATCAGCTGCCTGCTGTTGCTGCTGGCGCAATTCGTACATGATTTTTTGAAACTCTTCCTGATCTTCTTTGGTTTGCGCGACAAGAGATGTTTTAAAATTTTGCTCTTCAAGGATGTGTGACTGCTCAGCTCTCAGGGTTTTTTCTTGTGTAAGCAAATTTTCGCGTCGTTCATCTCTTGCGCTCTTCGTCTCTTCAAGTCTGGACTTCGTGCTTTTCAAATCATCAACCGAATCTCCAAGATTGCGCTCCAGGCGTTTTATTTTTTCAATACTGTCAAAAAAAGAAGATAGCGAAGGGCGTGTTAGAAAAACATCTATTGTACTGACTTCGTCAGCCTGGTGCATGCGGCGTATTAGCGCGGTCAGCAAATCTCGCTGTATTTTTATGCGATCTTCCTGTCCCTTAAGAAGTTCATCCAATGTTTGAATTTCAACATTGATTGCTTCGATTTCAGCTTTGGCGCGCTCAGCTCGAAGCTCTTTTTCTCGCACGCGATTATCCAAGAGCAAGATCTCATTTTTTAACGTAATTTCCTGTGATTCCTGCTGTTTGATTTTTTTCTGATAGCTTCCGATAAGATTATCAAATTCATCAACACGCTCGCGCTTTACTTTTACTTCGCCGTTTAATTCTTCGATTTGATCCTTAAGCGAAGCTGCGTGAGCGGTTTCTGTATTTAGAGGAATAAAAGCAAAATTCGCGACCAAAAAAGCCGGTAACAACAACACTGCGACTTTTTGCCTAGTCAACATAACGTAAGTATATAGTATTTGGTATTTAGTTTATAGAGTACACTTCTCACACGACCCATCATCCGTACACACAATTGACACGATCGTGCTAATTGTGCGGATGGAGGTTTAATTTTTGCGATGGTTGAACAGGTATTTGAGGGTAGAGATTTCTCCAAAAATGTGGATAACTTTCATTATTGTGTCAGACCCGGGGTCAGGTACGGGGTCAGACCCGGGGTCAGGTACGGGGTCAGGTACGGGGTCAGGTACGGGGTCAGGTACGGGGTCAGGTA
>JAHIUG010000066.1 GCA_018817245.1 Patescibacteria group bacterium
AGATCGACGGCCGCCTCCCCTACTCGGATCTTATCCACATCCTCATCCTCGCGCTTTAGAATGGCGATATCTCTGATATGCTCCAAAAAATAGATCTTATTCCGCAATTCAGCTGCTCGTTCAAATTCTTCCCCTTTAGCCGCAGCTTTCATTTCTTTTTTGTAAGATTTAAGAAGATCATCTTTCTTCCCCTCAAAAAACTTGATTAAATCACGAATAATCTTGCCATACTCGCGCTTACCAATCTCACCTGTACAAACACCAGGACATAATTTTAAATGACGATAAAAACAAGCGCGCTTTTTACCAGGCTCGCAAACAGACCACGGAAAAACTTTTCGCACAAGATCAAGAGCCGCGCGCAATGCTTTGGGCGAAGTATATGGACCAAAAACTGCTTTGTATTTTTTAGATGAATCATCCCCTAACTCATGCCCACGAACGAGGAGCGGCTTTGGATACTCATCTTTTGTTATCACCAGATACAAGAAACTCTTATTATCTTTGTCCTTAATGTTGTACGGCGGATAATAGTATTTGATGAGATTGGCCTCCAAAATCAGTGCCTCAATAGCTGTAGATTTTTCAATATAATCAATTTCACAAATCTCCCCCACCATTTTCTCGATACGCGCTTCCTGGGGTCGATTAAAATACGAAGAAACCCGACGCTTTAACGACGAGGCTTTGCCAACATAGATCACTTTGCCTTTTGCATCTTTCATCAAATAAACACCCGGATTATCAGGCAACTTACGATTTTTTATCTTTATACCTTTAGGGATCATATCTTAAAACGGGCTTTTGATTTTTTTCAAACTCGGATTTGTCACTTGCGTATAGATCTGCGTAGTCCTGATATTCGCGTGTCCAAGCAGCTCCTGCACATAACGAATGTCAACTCCGTTCTCTAATAAATGCGTGGCAAAACTGTGGCGTAATGAATGAAAAGTCGCAGGTTTCGCGATTTTCGTTTTGGCCAGACTCTGACGAAACATTTTTTGCAATGCTGTGGTTGTTAATTTACCGCCACGGTTTGAAGCGAAAACAATATCGTCCGCATTTTTACCCGCGACCAAATTTAGCAGATCATTCCGCAATTTCTCAGGTAAAACGGTTATTCTGTCTTTTTTGCCTTTTGCTTCTTTTATATGAACAACAAGCTCATCAATGTCCAGATCTTTAACTCTCAAATTAACAACTTCACTCACACGCAAACCGCAGGCATAACCGAGCGCGATTATTAAGCGATATTTTGGATTTTCCGTAGCGACAATTATATCCTCAATTTCCGAATGCGAAAGTACAATCGGCAACTTTTTGTTTCTCTTCGCGTATTTCAAATTGATTCTTTGGGTATCTGCCATGACTTCAGAATATAAAAATTTAACTGCGTTAAGTGCGAGGTTGATGGTCTGGGGCGATTGCTTTCTTTTATGTTTTTCCAACAGAAACTCCTCAATCGCCTTTTGTTTATCTTTGATTTTATTCTGTTTACTAAAGTTGATATATTCTTTAATATACAATAGATATGCTTTTCGGGTTTTGGGACTGTAATTGCGCAGACGCAATATCCGTTCAGTTTTATCAAGAAAATTATCCATGAATAAACTTTAACAAAAGTTTGCATAACATACAAATTATAGCTACGATACTACACAAAGTTCGCATAATAACGAGTTATGTGAAATAGCCAGAAATTTCTTTTTTATTTTTTAGATTTTTTTGGCAATTTATTTCGGGTCGAACATAGCTTGTAATATAATTGAAACATTATCATTAACCAACAAAATTATGAAATCACCAGAAATTAGTTCAACACCCGAACAACCAAAGAAAAAATGGAAAGTCCTTATCGAAATGGAAGGATATGGTAGAGATGGTGAGGAAATCACCGGTCCTGCTCTTTATGAAGAAGTGGTTGTAGAAGCTACAAATGCTGACGAAGCAAGCGATGTTGCGGCCAATATGGACTTTGGCAATCGTAGAGTAAGCTATGTAGAAGATCCTGAAGAAGTTAAAGACGAAAAATAAATTGCCAAAAAAATAATAATAAGGAAAAGAAATTTCTGGCTACATCACATAACACCGAGTATGCGGTTACGTGAAGAAGAAATTATTGATTTTTTTTCATTTTTAATTGGGCTCTTTTCAATTTTTTCTCTCAAAAAAGATGAACGCCCTGCCCACGGAAGTGTGGACAGGGCGTGATGAGCGGGGCGGCGGGGCGCTCTACTCGTGGCACTGCTTGGCGACCGTGGACCAGACGCGGTTCATGAAGTTCCTCGTCCCTTGGTCACCACCACCGTACTTGTCGATCTCGGCGAGCTTGTCGCGCACACTCGCCAGGTGCTCCTGCGGGATCTTCATCTGCATCAGCAACCTGCCGAGCAAGAGGACCCTCCGAGCACCTTCGGTCGGAAGTCCATCGTCATCGGTGTAACCGATGTCGTACGGTTCCGCGCTGAAGTACATCTGGTCGAGCAGTTCCATGATGAGCTCATGCGCCGGCCGCTTGATCTGTTCGTCGCTCATGTCACACCTCCTATAGTTAGTTGTTCAGCGACTCAATATCATAGCAAATCCCGCCCCGCCTGTCAAACAAATGAAGGACGAAAAAATCGAAAAGAGCCCTAAATTAAGGAAAAAAAACAATAATTTCTTCTTCACTCCACCCAAATCCCGCTCTTGAAATTGATGGTTTTAAGTGCTAAAATAGGTTTATTGTAAAATGGAAGTTTATACTGCAAACGAAAGGCGGGACTTCGCATACTCGGATACGTTAGGCGAAATTCAAAAAAGGATTATTTATTGATAAGCCCCACCAAAAAGTATTTAATATAGAAGTAATTAAACAACATTATGAAAATAGGTTTTGTATCAGACATCCATGAAGACATAAAACGCCTTAAAGAAGCGTTCGCCATTTTACGCAAACAGAAATGTGAGCAAGTTATCTGTCTCGGGGATTTCACTGGTTATAGTGTGCCATATTACGGTTTTCTGTGGTCCAGAAATGCCCATGAAGTAATTGAAATGCTCAAAAAGAATTGTAATTTTACCCTTGTAGGTAACCACGATTTATTTTCAATCAGGAAGCTGCCTAAAAATAAAGCAGCCTTTCCATATCCAAAAAACTGGTATTCTCTAGATTATCAGACAAGACAAAAACTTTCTAAGGATAAAGTTTATCTTTATGAATATAACGAACTGCCTGCTTTACTTACCAAAGAAGATGAAAAATTTATTCGGCAGCTTCCGGAATACGTTGTAAAAAAATATGGTGATAAGAAAATTCTTTTTTCACATTATGCTTTTCCAGATTTAGTTGGAACAACAACATTTGAGCCAAAAACAGCAAAAGATGTCAAAAAACATTTTGCATTTATGGAAAAGCAGAGTTGTAGGTTGGGCATTTCTGGACACGACCATAAAGAGGGCTTGATGATATTCACAGAAAAAGAAGTCCGTGAAGTCCCCTTCAATAAAAAAGTTAAGCTCACTAATGAGCCAACATGGATTCATGGGCCAAGTGTTGTAAATGGCAGTTTTGCGAACGGCGTTTTATGTCTTGATACTAATAAAATGGAAGTTGTTGCAATTCCTTTAAAAACTAAGAAACACGTGACACCTGAATGGAGAAAGTTGTAATTGGTGGGGCTTTAATTTGGTAAATCCTTTTTTGAACTCAAGGGGACGCTGCGCTTTCGTCGCTGTCGCTCCTCACCATCGCCTAACTACCTATATCCCAGTCAATCAAAACCTGTGGACAAATGAGAGGCCGTGAGGCCTCTCATTTTTCACTCACGCCATCGGTTCAAGATATGGTTTACTGCTCGTCCAAACGGAGTGGATGACTCGTGCCATCTTGTTCA
>JAHIUG010000067.1 GCA_018817245.1 Patescibacteria group bacterium
CAATTTTTTATAGATTGATAATATTGAGCAAATATGGTTACTTGGGTATACTCAAAATATGAAAGCTATACCTGAAACAAGCTTTAAAAAAGCAACACAAGCACTGAATTTGTTGGCTGAAAAGAAGGATGGACGGATTAATAAGATGAAAGCTATAAAGCTCATATATCTTGCTGATCGTCTGCATCTTCGCAAGTATGGTCGGCCTATAGTTGGGGATGTTTACTGGGCAATGAAACTTGGTCCGGTTGGTTCAAGTACAAAAAAAATTGCAGAGCTTTCAGATATGCCTGCCAATGTTTTAGCATACGCAAAAAAATATATTAAACCGGTTGACGCAAGAAAGCAGTCTTTTACTTCTGTTGAATCAATTAAGAAACCGGATTTAAATGTTTTTTCTAAATCAGATATTGAATGTCTGGAAGCTATTTATGAACGATTTTCTGATAAGGATCAATTTGAATTAGCTGACCTAACACATGAGTATCCGGAGTGGTCCAAACATAAAAAAGAAATTGATGGAGGTAAGACAAGAGCAAAGATGGATTATAAAGATTTCTTTGCTGATCCGAAAGATGGTGATGCCATTTTTCTTCAAAAGAAAGCAGAACTGAATCAAGCGAAAGAATCTTTTAAAGAATTGCAAGAGGTGACAACGTTTTTCGCTGATTAGCATTTGGTGTTATGGATATTCCACCAGAAATATGTGTTCCCATTTGCATCGAACAAGGATCAGTGTTTAATTTTTTTATTGACCATGGACATTCAAAAAGACAATCAAAAAATCGGTATTTCGTAATATTGAATCGAAATCCGAAAACAGACAAAGTACTGATTTTAGTAACATCGACAACACAGGTTACAAAAAGGCTTAAGTTTATTAATCGAGAAAGAATAAGTAAAAAGACTATAGTTGAGGTTAGCGCAAAGGAATATTCAGTCTTTCCAAACGATAGTGCATTTGATTGCAATAATGTTTTTGAGGTGAGTATTTCTGCTTTAGTACGCAAGATTGAGGATGGTGGCTCGATGGGATATCCAGAAATTTCTAAGTCAATTTTGTTAAAGTTGATTGATGGAGTTAAGGCGAGTCCGTTAATAACCGAAGAAATTAAAAAGCTACTTTAAAATAAAAAAGTGTCTGACCTTATTTAGATATAGTATTAGGCCCGCCTGCCGGCAGGCAGGTTGACTTAAGTACATTTTTCGGATAATATCCGACCACAATATAAGAGACATGGAGAGGTACCCAAGAGGCTGAAGGGGGGAGATTGCTAATCTCCTAGGGGGTCTTAAAGCCCCGCGAGGGTTCGAATCCCTCTCTCTCCGCCATGCCATAAACGGCCTCACGGCTATTAAATGGCACCGAAGGAACATCGCTTTTCATTAAGCGGTGTTTTTTCTTTAACACAATGAATTTGGCTGGATTTTGATTTATGGTCTTGTTCGGATATACTGAATTTATATGAAGAATCTTTTTGAGAAAATAAAGAAAATTGGCAAAACTCGTAAACTTAGTCCCGGAAAGCCGGCGCAAAGGAAACAAATTATTGAAGAGGCTGTTAGGCGTACGGTAGACGAGTATGGTGAGGCTCTGAAGCGCTTAGCCGCTGAGTGAGTATGTTTGAGTTTCTTACTGAAGAAGATATCCGTGACATTTGTTATCAATACGCGAAGGTTCATCTAACATACGATGAGCCTATTCCATCTTTTGAAACTAGATATCCTGAAAAGTTAGAGGCAGTATTAGCGTCTCCTCAAACGCAGGTTGGTGGCAAGCATGTTCATTCCTCGTTATCTCGAAAGGTAGCGGTTTTGTTTTATGAAATGATTAAGCAGCATCCATTTCTTAACGGTAATAAAAGGATAGCTTGTGTAGCTACAATGGTCACTCTGTCACTTAATGGTAAATGGTTGGAAACTGATTGGGAAAATCTATACGAGATAGCGGTAAGCGTGGCGCAGTCCAAGAGCGGTGATCGTTCTGAGGTTTTGAAATCACTTACAGATTTCATACAGGGCAGTATTGTGAAAAAATGAATAAACGGGGTCTGACCCCAATTTTCTAAAATTTGGTCGGATGTTTAGACATTCTCACATTCTCAAGAATGTTAGAATGTTCAATGATGATAGATGTTTGATTTATCATCCTGTTCGGGAATTTGATTTAGATTGAATCAAGTTTACGCACGTGCGGAAAGATGATTCCATCGGTTTTAAAAAAAATATATTATTTCTGTACGAATAATCGGGGTCTGACCCCACTTTCCCCATATTTGGCTGGATTTTGATTTCATATTAAGATAAAGGGGATATGAATAAAAAAGATAATTCCATCGTCCTTTTTCACGAGAAACAGGTTCGTCGTTATTGGGATGATGAAAAAGAACTTTGGTACTTTTCGATTGTTGATATTATTGAAGTTCTAACTGGCAATCAGAGACCTAGAAAATATTGGAATGATCTAAAAAGGAAGTTGTCACTTGAAGGCAGCCAGTTGTCCGAAAAAATCGGACAACTGAAGATGCAATCTATTGATGGAAAACATTACAAAACAGATGTTTTAGATACCGAAAATTTACTGAGACTCATTCAATCTATTCCATCACCAAAAGCAGAGCCTTTTAAGCTTTGGTTGGCACAAGTTGGCTATGAAAGAATCGAGGAAACTGAAGATCCGGAGCTTGCGATTGATAGGGCTATGCGAACTTATCTTAAAAAAGGATATTCAAAAGATTGGATAAATCAGAGATTGAAAACAATTGAAGTTAGAAAAGAACTTACGGATGAATGGCAGGAGAGAGGTGTGAAAGAAGGGCTGGAATTTGCGATTCTAACTGATGAAATTACTAAAGCTTGGTCGGGAAAAAGTATAAAATCCTACAAAAAGTTTAAAGGACTGAAGAAACAGAATTTAAGAGACAACATGACAAATCTCGAGCTTATTTTGAACACACTTGCCGAAGCCACCACAACAGAAATTTCAAAAGTAAAACAACCAAAAACTTTTTCTGAAAGCAAAGTGGTTGCTCAAAAAGGTGGAGATACTGCAGGAAAAGCAAGAAAAGATATTGAGCAAAAAACGGGAAAAAGTGTTATTACTTAACAGAATGCAAAGCAATTACAAAACAAGGAAACGGATGTTAGATCATTAGATGAGGAATAATATTAAGTAACATTCGACCAGATGTAGGATTTTTTATAAGATAAAAGATATATGAAAAGAGATGTTGCGTTAATAATTTTTTGATCTATTAATCTTCATCGTGTCAACTCATATAAAAACCTGAGTGAAATGCTATTCATTCTGTCATGAAAAACCTGAGTGAAATTACGAGTTATTTTTTAAGCATCAGGACTTCTTGGCGG